>DATFYX010000058.1 GCA_035314825.1 Candidatus Eremiobacteraceae bacterium | reverse complement strand
GGAGGTGCGGCCGAAGGACGTGGTCGCCGAACTCGACCCGCAGCTGCAACGCGACGCGTTGCGCGCTGCACAGGCCGCAGTCACCGCTGCTACGGCAGCTCTCACTGAAGCCAGCAACAACGTGGAACGCCAGCGGACGCTTGTGAATCAAGGCTGGTCCACCCGAGTCCAGTATGATGCTGCCGAGAGGGCGTTCCAGCGCGACTCCACATAACCACGGGCTTCGCATCATTCGCCGTATGCGGTGCACCGCATACGGCAGAGTTCGAGCGGGACCTGATCCGCGCGCGCACCAGCGAGGGACGCGAGCGCGCGAAGGCGCGCGGCGTGAAGATGGGGCGACCCTACAAGCTGACCCCGCACCAGCAGCGCGAGGCGCTGCGGCGACGGGACGCCGGCGAGCCGGTGCGCGAGATCGCGCGCAGCTTCAACGTCCACCACGCGACGATTTCTAGGCTCTAGGAGCAGGCCGTGGTCTCGGCGATGCCTCAGCAATTCAGTTTTTCATTGGACGAGAACTGGTCTCAGAACCTTGAGCGTCTGAAGGCGCATCTGGAAGCGCTTGATCCCGAGTGCGCCAAGATGTTGTTCGATAACCTTGCCACGCTCCAGTCAGATGACACCAACACGCGCCGCGACTTCAACCAGAAGGTCTTCGAGCCGATGACGACGGCGGCGCAGGCCGAGATCGACGGACGGGCCGAGTGATGCCCCGATACTTCCTGACCAAGTTGGCCTTGTCGTAACCTCCGTGCCAAAAGTGCCGATCTGGAAAGCGTTTGATTTCAATCTTTTATACCGTGACGCGAGCTACAACCAGTTGATATAACTAAAGATTCAGCTTTTGGTCGCGCGCGTTGTCCGCGTTGTTCGTGGGGCCGTGGCGACGCGGGCTCGGTTTGGGCGCTGCCTCGTGGGGCCGACATTGCTTCCGCGACCATGGCTCTCGCCTCGGCGGCGATGCGACTAATGGTGGCGCGATGGACCCGGAAGATGCGGGCTACATCGGCGCCGGTGCGGCCGGCAGCGAGCATGTCGAGAATTTCGGTTCTGGGTTCTATACCTGGTTCACGCCAGAATCCGAAAATCCTTGGGTGAGATGACGCGGAAGTTGTCTGAAACGGCATCACAATAGAGGTGCCAGTTTCGCGGTACCTCATCGCGCAGAAACGTCAGGAGCGCATCACTGAAATCAGCGAACTTCTCGTAGCACCGGTTGTGGGTGATGTGCTTGTGCGTCAAGCCCCATAAGCGTTCAATCGGATCAAGGTGCGGACAATAGGCCGGGATGAAGTGTAGTCTGATCCGGCACCCCGGCCTAGCCAACCATTCCTGAACCAGCTTCGCGTGATGGTATCTGGCATTGTCGACAAACAGGTGGATCAGCCGTTTGCCGGGATACATCGCCTCGAGCGCCATCAACAGCATGATCGTGCTGGCGGCATCCACCGTCAGCACGTCCAGCATGCGCGTCTGACCAGTCTCGAGGTCAATCGCGCCATGGATGTTCAGCCGTTGCCGCCCACTCGTCTGCGGCACGGCGATCTTGGTGTCCTTCGGCGCCCAGCAACCCACCGGCCGTACCGCATGCGTCGGATGTACCGCGTCTGCGAACAACACCGCTTCGTCATCGGCCAGATGGTTCAGCAGATCCTCATACGCCTTGATGAAGGCTGCCTGCTTCTCCGGGTCTAGCTTGCGTGACACCGCCTTCGGCTTGCGATGCTCCATGCCAAGGCGATGCAGCAGTGCGATCAGGCCCGAGCGGCCTTGATAGGCGATGCCGCATTCGCGTTCGATCCAGGCGCCAATCTCACGCGTCGTTCGCGGCAGGGTCTCGGTGATCCAGGCCTTGAGTTTGTCCTGCTGCTCGCCCGTCAACCGGCAGGCGCCGCCCTCGTAGCCGAAGCTCGCCAGCCCCTCGATCCCATCTTCTTGATACAGGCGGAACCAGGTCCGGATCGTGTCGTCGTCGATCAACAGCACTCGGGCGATCGCCTCGCAGCTCATCCCGTCGTCCAGCGGCACCAGTGCGTTGGCGCGACGCGCGAGACGATGGGCGGCCGGCCCGTCGCGCGCCAGCTCGATCAGGTCTTGCCGCGATTCGCTGTCGAGGAAGCCACTCCGTGTCATCCGATCGGTAGAATCCCGCTCGCGCCGTTTCGCAAGGGGGTTTCTCGGATACTCGGGGAGTCAGGGTATACGTCCAAACCCTCGAAATTTTTGACACCCCCGATTCGGGCTCGCCGCCACCGATTTCGGCCATTGAGCAGGTCATTTCGGCCGACTTTCCCGAAAACGACGCTTGGTGAGCGTCCACCGATGGCCCGCGAGCCGCGGATTCCCGTGGTCAGAGCTCGGCGACTTTCCCGAACAGGGCCATTTTCGGGAAAGTTCGGGGTGAAAACGCACCTCGCTCGGTCCAAGACGGGGCTAGAGGG
>DATFYX010000057.1 GCA_035314825.1 Candidatus Eremiobacteraceae bacterium | reverse complement strand
CGGTCGTTCTGCTATGTCAGCGATCTGGTCGACGGTCTGTTCAAAGCGGCGACGTCGGAGCGCGCGCTGGGCGAAGTGATAAACCTGGGAAATCCTCGCGAGTACACGGTGCTCGAGGTCGCGAAGCTTGTGAGCCGGCTGTGCGGTGTCCAGGAGCGCTTCCGCTTCGCTGCGATGCCGGAGGACGATCCAGCGCGGCGCTGCCCCGACATCTCGCGCGCTACGACGCTCCTCGGTTGGGCTCCGCGCGTCGAACTCCAAGAGGGCCTGCAAAAGACGATCGCGAGTGATCGAGACAAAGCCTGAGACGAACCCGCTCGTCTCGCTGGTCGTGACCACCAAGAACTCGGGTGCGGTGCTCCGCGCCTGTCTTGAGAGCGCACGCCGGCAAGATCATGCGCGCCTCGAGATCATCGTCGTCGACAACGGCTCGAGCGATGACACGCTCCAGATCGCGCACGAGCTGGCCGACGTCGTGTTGCAAGCCGGACCCGAGCGCTCGGCTCAGCGCAATGCGGGCATCCGCGCGGCGCGCGGCCGGTATGTGGCGATCCTCGATTCAGACATGGTGCTCGATCCTGACGTGGTGAGCAGCTGCGTGGCCGCAGCCCAGCGGAGTGGTGCGCGCGGCATCTGCATCCCCGAGGAGTCGTTCGGGTCCGGCTTTTGGTCGCGTTGCAAAGCGTTCGAACGGGATTTCTATCGCTTCGACCAGACAGTGACAGCGGCTCGTTTCTTCGAGCGCGAGCATATCCTCGAGCTCGGCGGCTATGACGAGACGATGACGGGCACCGAGGATTGGGACATGTCGATCCGCGCCCTCGGCGCCGCGCCGATGGTGTTCTGCGCCGGACTGATCCGTCACGATGAGGGCCGCCAAACGCTCGCCTTGCTGTTCGCCAAGAAGTACTACTATGCGCGGGCCTTGCCGCAGTTCGTGCGCAAACACGGCAATGCGGCGATGGCGCGGCTCACACCGATGCGCCAGGCGCTCCTCAACAACGCCGGACAGTTCGTGCGCCACCCGGTGCTCGGGGGCGGACTTATCGTGATGAAATCTTGGGAACTCGTCGGCGCCGTTCTTGGGTTGCTCGATAGGCGACCGCGACGTCCGGGAGAGCTTTACGGTCGCAGCCGGGCTTCACGCTAACACCGCAACGAGCGGCGTCATGTCTTGCGCGCGACCACGATGAGGCCGCTCGCGAGGGACGGCCGTGCGCACATGATCGCGTCCACGAGATTCGCGAGCGGCACTCGATCCAATTCGAAGAAACGATTGCCGAGCACACGCTCGATCGTGAAGCCAAGGTCGCGCAGCATCTCGACCAGCGCGCCGCGCGTGAACAAACGCAGGTGTCCTTGCAGGCTCTGCCCGCCCTGGCCCAGCACCTTCAACCATCGCCCGTAGCGCTTGCGGGTGCTCGTCTCTGAGTACAGCGGCTGGATGCCGAGCGGCAAAAGCACGCGATTCGTCCAGCTTGCGAGATTGGGCGTCGTGACGATGAGCGTGCCCCCAGGCCGAAGTACACGGCGCACCGCGAGCACGCACGCATCTGGGTCGAAGACGTGCTCGATGACTTCGCCCATCAACGCGAGATCGACGCTGCCGTCGGGCAACGGAATCCCATCCGCCACGTCCGTGCGAAACACGGTCATTCCGCTGCGCTCGGCCTGATCGGCGAGACCAGGCGAGAGCTCGACGCCGTAGCAACGCACATCGGGCAGCTTCTCGCGCAGGGCGGATGCGAAAAAGCCCCGGCCGCAACCGATGTCCAGCAGACTCGAAGGCCGCGCGCGCACGCACTGCGCGAGCACCTTGCGCAAGCGGTCGTCGAGAACAGGATAGTCGGTTTCGGTCTTCGCGTAGAACTCGTCTGCGGGCTTGCTCACGCCTCCACGCATTCGCACCACAGCTCGTCGGCTACTTCGTCCCATGAGGAATAGCGCCACGAGCACGCCTCGTCGTGGAGCCGGCGGTACAACGCCTCATCGGTGAGCACCTCACGGATGGCCTGCGCGAGCGCTTCCGCGCTGGTGCCGCGTGCCGTATGGCGTCCGAGCGGAAATACTGCGGCGAACGCGGGCACGTCGAATGTGATGCACGGCAGACCGGCCGCAAGCGCCTCGCCGACCGCGAGCCCGTACCCCTCCTCTTTGCTCGCGGTGATGAAAGTCCGCGACGCGCTCATGAGCTCTCGCACCTCGTCATCGGAGGGGCCGATGAATATCTGCACCGCAGGTGCGAGGGAATGCCGTTGAATCTCGCGGGCGACGTCGAAGCCCGGCATCTCACCGCCGACGAGCGCGAGCCGTGCCGCCGGAACCGCGCGCCGAAGGATCGCCCACGCATCGAGCAGATCGATGATCCCCTTGGCCGGCGTCAACCTGCCGATGCAGATCGCATCGAACTGCGGCGGCGCCTTCGCTGCGAGTCCAGCGCGCGCTCCCATACCGGTCGTGACGATCGCCGTGGGCGCGATGCCGTTGCGGATCAGGTCGTCGCGAGCGCCCGCATATGCGACCAGCACCACGTCGGCGTAGCGTGCGATGAGTCGCAGCATGACGCGCTGTTCGATCCACGCGAGCAGGTTCGCCAGCGGATTGCCCGTACGATTGGTCGGCGGTGGCGTCACGTGATAGAACGGCACGATAATGCGCTTTGTCCGCCCCTGGATCTTCGCCGCGACCGCGGGCAGCACGTCGTAGAAGAATGGCGATCCTGCGTAAACAGCGTCGAGGTGTCCGACCTCGGGCAGGCGGCGCAGCGCGCGCAAGCAGCGGGCGATGTAACCCAGCCGCAGAGCGCCGATGCCCGAGGCGCGCGATTCGGTCAGCATGAGCGGAAGGTGGTAACCGAGGTTCTCGGCGAGCTGCGCACCGGTCCAACAGGCGATCACATGCATCTCGACATCGGGGCGGGCCGCCCAGCGCTGCCAGACCTCGAACTCGTGCCGATCGCCGCCCGCTAGGGTGCGTGCGGTGGGAGGGGCGCCAAGAACACACGCGATGCGCCGCAGGTGCGTCGATGTAGCGCCATCGCCCTCACTCACGCGTGCGACGTTCTGTGCTCGCGCGTCCGCTGCCCCCTCGGCGTCACGGCCGGGGCGTTGCGATGACGCAGACTGAGCCCAAGATGTAACCGAGCGGGGTTCGATACAGCGCGTCGAGCCAACGTCGCGACTGAAAGCGCTGTGTCGCCGAATAGTCGACGATGCGCATGCCGCGACGGCGCAACGCACGCCGTAGATCGAAGACGTTGATGAGGCAGATCGCATCTTCGTCAGGCTCCAGCGCGTTTTCGTCGACCGCATTCTCGATCAGCATGAACTCGCGATCCGCCCGCCAGCCGATCGGCAGAGCGCGACCGGCGAGGTACGCCGCATTCTGCAGCCTGATCAGCCACGGATTGCGCAATCCGCAGCGCGCCCGCGGCCACGTCAGCGACAGCATGTTGGGCGAGAATATCACCAGACTGCCCGCCGGCGAGAGCACGCGGCACATCTCGGTCAGCAGCGCCGATGGGTCCGCGACGTGCTCGAGCACGTTCATGCAGCCGACCACATCGAACGATGCATCGGAATAGGGCAGGCTCGATTGAGATACCATGGCCTCGAAATATTGTCCGCACTCCGCGCGCGCCGAATCGAGGGACGGGCCGGACACGTCGCAACCGAAGGCATCGCGTCCTAGCGCGCGCAACGCGGCGACGGCGGCTCCGATCCCACAACCCACGTCGAGCGCTTGCTTGGGATTCAGCGCCTCGATCGTGGCGACGTACTTGTCGTAGTCACCGCGGCCGCTGGTCTTGAGATACTCGGTGTACTGGCGGCTTTCGACGTAGAAATCGAACCCGACACGTTTTTTCATCAGCTGCCTGACGTCGCTTTCGGGTTCATAGCGGGACGGCCTGCGAGGGCAGGTGGCCGCTGCGGATGACCTAACTCTCCGCCAACCTACGTGATCCTTGGGGACGACTCGCGTTCATGTCCGACTCTCAACAGGAAGCGCCAATCCCGCACACCTCGGGCTCGCGCGAAGCCGACGTGCTGCGGGTTTGTGGCGTTGTCGTTTCGGCGTGGCTTCTCTGGAACGCGTATTATATCTGGGTCAACACGGGCACGGTCGAGCACGCCGATGCAGCGGTTGTGACCTTCGCCGCCTATTTGTTGTTCTTCGCCGTCTCAATACTGACGCTGCAGGGCACCCTCCCGCACCATTACCCCATCGCGCTCTTGTCCGGCTTGGGCATCGGCCTCTGCATGCGGGCATACGCGATGCTCCATTACGTATTGCCCGTGATCACGACAGATGGCCTGGCGTTGAGCCTGTACGCGGCGGAGCTGTTTCTGCGCGGTATCAATCCATATGGCTTGGACCTGGCCGCGTCATATGACATCTTCCACGTTCCAATCGCGTTCAACACGCCCCTAATAGAGGGCGGAGTCGTCGGCTCCATGCCGTATCCGGCGCTGGCCTTCTTGTCATACATCCCGGCTCTCCTCATACACGTCGACCCCCGTTGGGTCGACGTCTGCGCAGTATTGGTGTCGATCGCGCTGCTCTATGCGATCGCGCCGCGGCATTTGCGAAGCGTCGCGATCTTGGTGTTCTTGGTCGATCCCGGCAGCATCGATTTCTCTTTCGGCTCCGAGCAGGATATTCTGTATCTCGCGCCGCTCATGCTCGCCGCCTTTTTTTGGACCCAGATGCCAGCCGCTGCTGGGGCATTCTTCGGCATCGCCTGCGCCATTAAACAGGACCCGTGGCTGGACGCGCCTTTCTTCTTCATCGGTGTGATCGCGGCAGCTCCGGCCGGACGGCGAGTGCACAATTTCGTTCGCGCCGTCGCCGCGGCGTTTGCCGCATTCATGTTGCCGAACGCATATTTCGCGATCACCAAGCCCGCGGCATGGGCAGCTGGCGTCTTCGAACCCTTCATCGCCCACCACGTCGAGTGGGGCGCAGGGCTCGTCAACATCGTTCTCTCCGGCCACGTCCATTGGGCGCCGGAAGTCCTCACCAGAGTTGCAGCTGGCGTCTTTATAGCTCTGCTTCTGGTCGCGGCACTTTTTTTCAAACCCGTCCGGAACCTTGTTTGGCTAGCGCCAGGGCTCACGCTGTTGGTCGCACCTCGATCGCTTGAAAACTACTTCCTTTTTCTACTGCCGGTGTGTCTGGCGTCTTGGTTCGGTTCGTTGCCCGACGCCATCGAGCTCAAAGAGAGCCTTGCAGGGGCGTTCGCGGTTCGGATGCGGCGGTGGCTGCCCGCGGCCGCGGCCGTTGTACTGATCACCGCCCTATTCGGATGCGGTAAGGAGCCCCCGATCCACGCTACCATATCAGGCCTGTATGATTCGCACCACCTCGGTTTTATCGACAAAGTCTCGTTGAGCGTCCGCAATGATAGTGATGATTTTCTTGGCACAACCTACCTCATGGCCTACGACTTCATACAGTACCTCTGGCGCTGCGAGACGGGGTGCGAGCCGGTGCCCCCGCACGGGACACAAGCGGTCGTGATCGCCGCGCCGGACAACCTGGCGGCGATTCCGGCGGGCTCACTGGCACAAGTGCGCATCGTGAATGCTCGGACCGGCGAGGAATACCTGAGCAATCGTTTTCTCGCGTTGACGCCGATCGTCCACATCCCAAACCCTCAGCTCGCGATCCCTGTCAATCGAGGATATGTCGTCCCTGCGGCGTGGAGTTTGAACGTCGGAGATATGGTTGATGGTTCGATTAGCTACGTCCGCGGCGGAGGGCGGCGAGGCACGGTCGGCATCACGCTGATGCCGACCAAGAACCCCGCCCTCATGTGGACGACTCGGTCGGTCCAACAGAATTATGTGCCGTTCGATCAGCCAATCACCGCTCGCGTGTCGAAGACGATTCTCTTCAAGGCCGACGCAGCAGGCCACCCGACCCAGTTCGCGGGGATCGAGATCTATGGCGACGACGATTTTGTGACGTTCTGCTGGGGTGACGTCGCGAGCACGCAAGTGGTGGAATCCGGCGGATTGTACGTGGTCGAGCCTGTCCAGTCGAGCTCGGATGACCTGCTTATCGACCTCTGGAAATACGCGCGGCCAACGGGCTTCCCCAAGGGAGCCACATTCCGCTTGTCGTTCGTCGCAGCCGCGGTGCGTCCGGCAGCCCCGTTGCATGTGACCTTTTCCGGATTCGACTTACTTGGTCAGTCCAATACCGTCCAACCAGTGCAGTTCAAAGGCAGCCCGTAGCGCATCACGGTATATCGGCCCAACGGTAGACCGTCGCATCGACGGCGAGCGCATCGCTGCCCTCGATGTAGAGATCGCGCGCCGTGCGTTCGAGTCCATTGCGATCGCGCTCCGCGCTGTTCCACGAGCCGCGCGTGAACAGGAAATGGAAATCGGTCCCGGTACGCAGGCGCAGCTCGATGAAGAAATGGATCGCGTCTTGGCGCTGCATCTTCACCGCTTGCGGATTCCAGCCGCTCGTGTCGGTGGTCATGAACACGTCGTCGGTGAACGGCGTGTTCGGCGGCACTTGCACGGTGATGCGCACGAGCGTGTCCGTGCTCAGCTTGCTCGTGTACTTCGGCTTTGGCGGTTCAAGCTCCGGATTGCCCTGCGGGGGCGATGCCTGCACGACGTATTGGCGCGGGATCTGCGTGATGGACGTGCCCTGCGACAAGGGTTTGTGCGAGAACCGTACTGACGTCACCATGCCGCTCGCCGTGTCGATCGAGGCCAGCGCGAATATACCCGGGGCCGGCGCGTTGGTCAACGTCGCGCCTGTCGCATCGTCGAGCAGTGCCGCATTCGGCGCCAGGCGCAAAGCATCGCCGCTGGTGAAGACGATGAAGCCGCGCTCGATGTCGATCACCTGGCCGTTCACCTCCAGCGGCAGCGGCGTCGCCGATGGCGCAGCGAGGTCGGGCGGCGGCGTTTGCGATGCCTGCGGGATCGGCGTCGGCAGGGCATGCGCGGTCAGCGGTGTCGCCAGCATTGCCAGCGCGATCAGAGATCGCGCTACTACATTTGCGAACTTCATTGCGACGTTATCAAGATCTGGAAGTGCGGCGACCACGTCTGCCCGCCCCAGTTGAAGAAATACGAACGCTGCGCGTCGAGGAACAGCACGCGGGTGATGCGCATGCGCACGTCGCCGCTGATCTGATATCTCGGCGGTCCGGTCGCCAAAGGCGCCTGTTGCGGCGAATAGTCGGATTGGGTCGCCGCAACGGTGAATTGGAAGTCCGGCGACGGCGTCCATACGGTGTTGAGGCCATACGCGCGGTTGGTCGCCCGCAAGAACGGACCGAGCACGACGGGCAGGCCGTCGATGGACGACGGCAGGGGCACGGCTCCGGTCGCCTGGTTGGGCGAGATGATCGAGAACGCGTTGCGCGAGGTCGCGCTGTCGATGACGTCCGACCCGATCAGCAGCACGTGCGGCGAGACGCGCCGGCTGATCGTCGCCGTCGTCGTCTGCTCTTGCACGATGTTCGGGAAACTGAAGTAGGACTGGCTGATCGTGTACGCCGCGTTGATGCCGGTGCCGAGCGGGCCGCGGTAGGTCGGCGTGAAGAGCGAACCTGCGAAATAGTAACTGTTGACCTCCGGCTGGCCGCTGTTGCTCACCCCGAACGCATCGTGGATCGTGCCGAGCCCGGACGCGAGCCGGTAGGTGAGTCCGGTGCGCAAGAGCTTCTGATAGTACCCCTGCCACTGCAAGCCGCCGATGAATGGGTGATTCGGGATCCATTGATGCGACGGATCGCCGTAGTACCCGAGCGCCGGCTGCGCCAGCAGGCTTGAGTACTCTTGCGTGACGTCGACCAACACCGACGACTGGCGGATGCCCTGATTGTACTGCAGATCAGCGTAACCGCTGGACGAGAGCGGCTGAGACAAGCCGTACTGATAGGTGAACAGCTGCGTGTTGAGGCGCAGCGCGCTCGCCGGCGACATGCGGTCGTAGCTCAATAGATTCCACTGTTTGGGCGGTTCGCTCGCCGGATTCAGGCTCGCCACGGCATAGCCGGCGCCGAAGACCGAGTGATGCTCGAGCGACCAGTACGTGCTGACCGGCAGCACCTGATCGTAGCGGAAATGCAGCGCGTCGAGCGACACGGGCGAGCCGGCCAGATTGTACGGCACGTCGAAACTCGCGCCGGCCAACGCGTTCACCCCGAAGTTCTGATTGGCCGAGAAATTATACGTGTACGGAGGCAGCGGCGTGGTCCACAACGCGCCGTTGAACAAGACGAAGGTCGCCGGCGTCATGCGCAGATACGTAGAGGCGTTGATCGTCACGGCCCGGCCGACGATGTACGGCTTCGTGCCGGAGACGTCCGGGATGAAGAACGCATCGCCCGGCATCTGCCGGCCCTTTTTCGGATTCGCGAAATCGTAGTTGAAGAACGTCCAGCGGTCCGCTTCCGGGTCGAGCGGCACGAAATACTGGCGGCGGAACACGAGGAAATCCGCATAGGCCGCGCCCGACATCGCGCCGGCTTTGGTCTGCAAGCGCACGTGGCCGGCGACCAAGAACCGGCGCAACCCGAGATTCATGACGAAGACGTCGCCTTGCACGACCGAACCATCGGGTTCGACCACGTGAACGTCGCCGCGAGCGACGATCAGCGCGGAATCACCGTAGTATTCGACGCGATGTGCCGACACGCGGATGGGAGCGGGCAGCGCGGCGAGACGGGGATCGACCGGCGGGCCGGCGGCTTGCGCGATCAGCGGCGCGAACGCGAGCAGCGATGCGACAGCCGCGTGCGCGACGCGGGCCCGCATTAGGCGATCGGCGTAGCGGTTTCGCGCAGCTCGGCCGACGCCGCCGCGGCCGGCGCACGCACCTGCGCTCGAGCGCCGGCGAGGTCGCCGGCCGCCGCGCCGATCAGCAGCCACCACAGCAGGCCGACCTTCGGAAAGAAGAACAGATCGTCGAAGACCTGGTGGAGCAGCAGGCAGATGGTCGCGACCAGCGCCGCGCGCGCGAGCCACGACTGCGAGAGGCCGAGCCCGCATTCGCGCAACACGACGACGTAGAGGGCGAGCAGTGCGATGAACCCGACGAGCCCTTGCTCGGCCAGCGTCTGCAGCCAGAGGCTGTTCGCGTGCGTCTGGACGTTGGCCAAACCGACCGTCGAGAGCAGATGCTCGAAGTTGCCGGCCCCGACGCCGATCAGCGGATGCGCGCCGAACATCGCGAGCGCGGCGTTCCACAGCTCGTTGCGCGTGCCGACGCCGCCCGGGTCTTGCAGCGGCACTTCGGAAAGCCGGAAGATGTCGCCGAGCAGCGCGAAGCTGTGCGTTGCTCCCCAATACCATTGGATCGCGATCGCGAAGCCGGCCAGCGTGCCGGCTGCGAACGGGATCCACGACTTGCGCGCCGCAGCGCGGTCGACGAACCATACCAACGCGAAGGCGGCCAGCGCGAACGCTACGCCGGAGCGCGACAGCGTCATCGGGATCGCAAGCGCCGCGGCGAAGATCGCGATCCAGCGCAGCGCGCGCAGGCGATCGCTCAGCAGCAGCGGAGATAGGAACAGCACCGGCAATGCCATCTGCAAGAAGCCGCCCAGCTGATTGGGTCCTTCCAGCGGTCCGGCGACCCGCGGCAGGCGGTGGCCGTTGATCCACACGCCTGAAGGCGCGCCGCCGAGCAAGCCCTGTGCGACCGCATCGAGCGACACGACGAGCACCGACGCGATGATGCCCGCCTCGATCCAGCGCAAGTCCTCGCGCTGTTCGATCACCAAGCTCGCGGCGCACCAGAACATCACCAAGTATTCGACCTGTTTGAGGGCTTCGCGCAGCACCGGACCCGGATAGGTAGCCTGGATGCCGGAGATCGCGATCGCCGCGAGCACGATCAGACCCGCGATGAGGATGCGGCGCGCCGGCGCGCTCGCGGGGACGAGCGGAGCGCCTCGCAGCACCAGACCGATCGCCACGCCGATGATCACGACCTTTTCGAGGGTGATGGTCGTGTGCATGAAGTCGCGGTAGAACGCAAAAGGGATCACAAACGCGATGAGAGCCGCCGCCCATTGGGGGCGGCGCAGGCATAACCATAACGCGGCGAGACCGGCGAGCACGAAGAGCACGGCGGAGACGATCGTGAGCGGCGTTTGGTGGATGGTTTGGTCGACGACTGGGGGCAACAACAGCAAGGGGGCCGTTACCACGCGCCTTCCCCGCGAAAAACCGCGGGCACGGTGCGCGCCAAGATCCATAGGTCGAGCAGCGGATTCCAGTGGCGGGCGTACCAGACGTCCATCGCCATCCAGCGGCGGAACGGCACGTTGGCGCGGCCGCTCACCTGCCACAACCCGGTGATCCCCGGCATCACCGCGAGGCGCTGCAGGTAGTGCGGTTCGTAGTTAGCCACTTCACGCGGCAATGCCGGGCGCGGCCCGACAAGGCTCATGTCGCCGCGCAGCACGTTCCACAGCTGCGGGAGTTCGTCGAGGCTCGTGCGCCGCAACACGGTGCCGAAGTCGTGCACGCGCGGATCGTCGGCGATCTTGAGCGCCGGGCCGTCGAGCTCGTTGAGATGCAGGACGTGTTCGTGCAGCAGATGCGCGCCGTCCACCATCGTGCGGAACTTGTAGAAGCGGAACTCGCGGCCCCGTTTGCCGACGCGCATCTGCGAGAAGAACACCGGTCCGGGCGAGCTGAGCTTGATGCCGACGGCGATGAGCCCGAACACCGGCGCGAGGATCACCAAGAGAAGCGCCGATAGGACGATGTCCAGCGCGCGCTTGGCGATGCGCCATGAGAGCGGCGCGGTGCGGCTGTCGGCGATCCGTTGCGACCGCCGCTGCATCTCCGGAAGCGGACGCCCGACGACGGTTTGAGCGGCCGCGGTGGCGCTGGTGGCGATCATGCGAGAAGCGGCTCCGGTGCGGTCAAACCAAATGACTCCATGACGCGGCTGCCGACTTGTGCGAACGAGATGAGCTCGCCCAACGCGCGGCCCGGTTTGCCGGGAGCGTAGTCGAGGAGCGGGGCGTATTCACGCGTGTGGTCGGTGCCGGCTGCGGTGGGGTCGCATCCGTGGTCAGCCGTGATTATCAGTCGATCTCCGTCCTTCAATCGATCGAGAATATCGGGCAAACTCCGGTCCAGCGCCAGCAGTGCCTTGGCGTAGCCGTCGGGGTCGCGACGGTGGCCGTACTTCGAGTCGAAATCGTTGAGGTTTGTGAAGCAGAAACCGCCCTGTCCCGCATCCAACCACTCCCGCGTCCGGGCTAGTCCTTCTGCGTTGTCGCCCGTTCGGCTCCCCGCTGCGATACCCTGGCAGCAGTATATGTCGCCTATCTTCCCAATACCGCAGGTCGGCACACCTGCGGCGGCGAGCAGATCGAGGATGCTTGGCCGCGGGGGCGCCACCGCGTAGTCGCGCCTCCCCGCGGTCCGCGTGAAGCGGCCAGGCTCGCCGACGAACGGCCGGGCGATGACCCGATTCACGCGGTTGGCCCCTGTGAGGATGCTCCGTGCTTGTTCGCACCAGTGCCATAGGGTTTCCAGCGGTACGACGTCTTCATGCGTGGCCACCTGAAAAACCGAATCCGCAGACGTGTAGATGATGGGGCGGCCGGTCCGCATGTGTTCGGCGCCGAGCTCCTCGATGATCTGCGTGCCCGAGGCCGCGCGATTGCCGAGCACGCGTCTTCCGATCAGCGATTCGAAGCGCTCCACCACGTCCGGCGGAAAGCCGCGCGGATACGTCGGGAACGCCGTCCGGATGACGATGTTCATCATCTCCCAGTGTCCGGTGATCGTGTCTTTGCCCGCGCTCACCTCGCGCAAGCGACCCCACGACGCGCGCGGGGATGCCGCGTGCGCGACGCCGCGCATATCGGTGATGTTGCCTAACCCCAACTTCTCGAAGGTCGGCAGGGCGAGGCCGCCTGCTGCCGCCGCGGTGTTGCCGAGCGTGTTGACCGTCGGGGAGTCGTGGAAGGCGGCGGCGTCCGGCGCGGCGCCGACGCCGCCCGAATCGATGACGAGCACGATGACCGATGGGCCGGCCACAGGTCAGCGGATGTCGACGGAGATCGTGCGCTGTGCGGTAGCGCCGTCCGTCCTGATCGCGGTGATGATGACGGTCTGATGCGAGGAATAGAAGGCGAATGCGGGGACGTGCAGCTGGGTGCGGAAGATGCCGGGCGCTTTCTTCGGCACCAGGACGCGGATCGTTCCCACTGCGACGGTGACCGCCGCTGCGTTGCTCGAGCACGTCACCTCCGCCGTGACGGTGTCGCCGCGCTTGGGCTCGCTCGGTGAGAAGTTCACGGCGGTGATGCGCACAGGGTCAGTGTCCGACGCGTATGGCACCCCGGCCGGCAGGCCGTTATGCCCGGCTGCTCCGTCGTCGGCCCTAACGGCAAGGCAGCCCGCCGCGAGCAGCATGCCGGTCAGAATTGTGGTGGCGATTCTGTTTGTTTTCAATTATAATAGGTGGCCCGAGATAGGCTCGGGTAATATCGGTTTGACATAGGCCGGGTCGCGCGCGACCCGGCCAAAGAGCTTTGGAGATTATTCGTGGCCGCCTCGCTGGGTCCCCTGATACCGCGCATCGTGAGCAACGCGTCCGACGCGCTAGCGCGCGCCGAGCAAGCGGTCGGGGCGCGCGCGGCCGTAGATGTGACCGAGACGACAGCCGCCGCTCGTCCGGCGCTCGCCGCGGCGCTCTGGCGTTCTCTCGGCGGCTGCCTCATCGTGTGGAGCGCGACGCCCGACGCCGCCGATCGCTTCGCCAACGACGCTTCCTTCTATCTCGAAGACGCGGGCGACGTCGTCCACGTGCTGCGGCCGCGCGATCGCGCAGTGGGCGGATTGTTCAACCCGACCGAGCGCAGCGCGCGCATCGAAACGCTGTCCGGGTTGGCTGCCGGGCGGCCCGGCATCTACTGCGTTTCGCACGCGAGCATCCGGCAGCCGCTTCCTTCGCCAGATCGCTGGCGCGACGCATCCTTTGCGATGCGAACCCGCGACGATTACGAATGGGAGCCGCTGCTCGCCCGCCTCGTCGAGCTCGGCTACGATCGCGTCGACATCGTCAGCGCGGTCGGCGAGTTCACCGTGCGAGGCGGCTTGATCGACGTGTTCGCGGCGACCGCCGACCGGCCGGTGCGCCTCGAGTTCTTCGGCGACGTGCTCGAGAGCATCCGCGAATTCTCGCTGTCGGACCAACGCTCGATCGATTCGATCGACGAGATCACAATCGCGCCCTGGAACGAGGATGCGCTCGCGAATGACGGCGCGTTCATCGGCGAGTATGCCCCATCCGCGCCCTTCATGGTCGACGACGCCGAGCTGATCGTCGCGATAGACCACGGCTTCGCGGCCGAACGCGACGACGGCACGATCGCGGCCGCGGACAGCGAAAGCCCGGAGACGCGCTCGGCCGCTTCGAAAGCCGGGGCGTCGGCGCCGGCGAGAGCCGAAGCCGCCGAGCCGGAGAGGGAGAATATCCTGAAGCTCTCCGGCGTCCCCGGCGCAGAAGCGGCCGGCGCGCCTCCGGAGCTTTCGCCGTTCGCGCTCGACGACATCGCCGCTCGCCTAACGAAGCGCGCGGTCGTGACCTTCGCGACGGCAGGTCCGCGCGTCACTCGCCAGGCCGACGTGACGGTTGCGCTGCCGTCGGTCCCAGCGCCGATCTTCAACCGCAGCATGGAGCGCTTCGTCACCGACGTGCGCGCACGCGTCGCGGCCGGCGAGCTGATCGCCATCGCATCGGTGGGCCACCGGCGCATCCGCGAAGTGCTCGACGAGCATGACGTCGCGGTCGCACCGCCGCCCAAATCGTGGAAGCGCGGCGACGGCGGCCGCGTCGTCATCGCGGAGGGCGCGATCGACGCGGGATTCGAGATGACCTCGCTCGGCGTGGTCGTGCTCGGCGACGCCGAGCTGTTCGGGCACGCGGCGCGCCGTCAGAAGATCAAAGCGGTCAAGGAAGGCGTGCCGATCACCGAGGCCGACCTGAAGGCCGGCGAGTACTTCGTGCACGCCAACCACGGCATCGGCCAGTATCTCGGGCTCGAGCACATCGTCGTCAACGAAGTCGGCCGCGACTTCATGGCGCTCAAGTACGCGGGCGCCGACCGGCTCTACGTGCCGGTCGAGATGATGCACCTGGTGCGGCGCTACGTCGCCGGCGACGGCTCGCCGCCCGCCCTATCGAAGATGGGCGGCTCGGATTGGGCGCGTGCGCGCTCGCGGGTGCGCGAAGCGGTCGAGAAGATCGCCGAAGGTCTGGTGCGCCTGTACGCGCAGCGCGAGGCCGCACAAGGCCACGCGTTCGCACCGGACACGCCGTGGCAGGCCGAACTGGAAGAGTCGTTCCCATACGATGAGACGCCCGACCAGCGCTCGGCGATCGAAGCGGTGAAAGCCGACATGGAGCGGCCGCGGCCGATGGACCGGCTCGTCTGCGGCGACGTCGGCTACGGCAAGACCGAAGTCGCGATCCGAGCTGCGTTCAAGGCGATCATGGATCGCAAGCAAGTGGTGGTGCTCGTGCCGACCACCGTGCTCGCGGCGCAGCACTACCGGACCTTCACCGAGCGCTTTGCCGCGTTCCCCGTGAAGGTCGGGCTGCTCTCGCGCCTTCGTTCGAAAGCCGAGCAGAAAGAGACGCTCAAGCAGCTCGCCGACGGCGGCATCGACCTGGTCATCGGCACGCACCGCGTGCTGCAGCGCGACGTCGGCTTCAAGAACCTCGGTCTGGTCATCGTCGACGAAGAGCAGCGCTTCGGGGTCGCGCACAAAGAGCGCCTCAAGGAGATGCGCCGCTCGGTCGACGTGCTGACCCTGTCGGCGACGCCGATCCCGCGCACGCTCCACATGTCGCTCGTCGGCGTGCGCGATCTCTCCTTGATCCAGACGGCGCCGAGCAACCGCATGTCGGTCAAGACGGTGGTCACGCCGACCAGCGACGCGCTCATCGCCTCCGCGCTGCAGCAAGAGCTCGACCGCGGCGGCCAGGTCTACTTCGTCCATAACCGCATCGAGTCGATCTACGGCATCCGCGATGCGCTGCAAGCGCTCGCGCCGCGCGCGCGCATCGCGATCGGCCACGGGCAGATGGACGAGCACGAGCTCGAGGACGTCATGATCGGGTTCGTCAACGGCGACTTCGACGTGCTCGTCTCGACGACGATCATCGAGAACGGGCTGGACATCCCGAACGTCAACACGATCGTCATCAACAACGCCGATCATTTCGGGCTGGCGCAGCTCTACCAGCTGCGCGGACGGGTGGGGCGCAGCGCCCACCAAGCCTACGCCTACTTCTTGTATCAACCGCACCGCGCGCTGTCGGAAGCGGCTCAAGCGCGGCTCGAAGCGATCCGCGAGTTCTCTCATCTCGGGTCGGGCCTGCGTCTGGCGATGCGCGATCTGGAGATCCGCGGCGCCGGCAACCTGCTCGGGCATGCCCAATCGGGCTTCATAGCAGCCGTCGGATTCGACGCCTATTGCCAGATCCTGGAAGACGCGATCGGCGAGCTGCGCGGCCAGCCACACGTGCCGGATGAGCCGCCGCCGGTGCTGGACCTGCGCGTGAGCGCCTACATCCCGAACGAATACGTGCGCGGCGCCAGCCAGAAGATCGCGCTGTACCAGCGCCTCGCCGCCGCCCGCTCGCTCGAGGCGCTCGCCGGCGTCGCCGACGAGATGCGCGATCGCTACGGCCCGCGGCCCAAGGAAGTCGACGCGCTCATCGAGCTCGCCCGCTTGCGTTTACTCGCTGCGGGGAAAGGAGTCGAAAAACTGTCGCTCGAAGGCCGACGATTGACGCTCGAAGTCGGGCGCCGTTTTTCGCTCTCCGAAAGTTCACTTCCGGCTCTGACGTCCCTCACTCGAGGAAACTTCCGTTTCACTCAGGGCGCGATTGTGGCTCAGCTTCCGCCGCACGATTCCGCCGGCGACGGCAAGCTTGCGACTGTGCGTGAGATTCTAGCGGCATTGTAAATGGAGGAATGATGAAGTCCAGGTTCGCGACGCTCGCATCGCTCATGGCCGCCGCATGCGCGGTGCTGCTCATGACGGGATGCGGCGACCAGAAGACCGTCGCGACGGTCAACGGCGAGAAGATCACCAAAGGTGAGCTCGACGCCAAACTCGAGCAGCAGGGCGGCAAGAACACCCTCGCTGGAATGGTCCAGCAAGACCTTATCTTCCAGTACGCCAAAGAGCACAACATCACCGCGACCGATGCCGAAGTGAACGACAAGCTCACCGAGATCGAATCGCATTTCCCGCCCGGCCAGTTCGACACGATGTTGAAGTCGCAAGGCATCAGCATGGACGACGCGCGCAAGCTCGTGCGCCAGAACATCCTGACGACCAAAGCGGTCGACCAGAACATCACCGTCACCGATGCGCAGGTCAACGATTATCTCAAGCAGCAGCACCTGGTGCTCGGGCAGCCGGCACAGGTGCAGGCGCGCCACATCCTCGTCAAGAGCAAGGCGCAAGCGGAAATGATCGAGGCGCAGCTCAAGAAGGGCGCCGATTTCGCGACGCTCGCCAAGCAGTACTCGATCGATCCTGGCACCAAGGACAAGGGCGGCGACCTCGGTTGGTTCGGCCCGGGCCAGATGGTGCCGGCGTTCCAGAACGCGGCGTTCGCGCTCAAGCCCGGCCAGATCAGCGCGCCGGTGCAGACGCCGTTCGGCTGGCACGTCATCCAGGTCGAGGGGGTCAAGCCGCTGACCAAAGAAGCGGTGATCGACCAGATCAAGAAACAGCAAGAATCGCTGCAGATCCAGCCGTTCATGAACCAGTTGCGGGCCAGCGCGAAGATCGAGGTCGAGGACCCGCGCTACCAGGATCTGTTCCCGTCGCCGGCTCCGGTGGCGCCCGCGACCGCCGCGCCGGCACCGGCTCCAGCGACGCCGAACAAGTAGCGCTCGCAGCGCAACTTCCAGAAGCGACGGCGCAACGACTCAAGGCGCGGGCAGATGCCCGCGCCTCTTCTTTAAAGAGAACGGCTGGCGCACTAGAGGCCCTGCCGCAAGCGCCGCCAAACTTTTGGTTCCATGCCCACGCTAGCCATCGTCGGCCTTGGGCCGAGCGATAGCTCCCTTCTCACGCTGGGCGCGCTCGAGCGCCTGCAAGCCGCCCCGCGAACCGCGGTCTGTGCCGCCCCCGCATCGGTCAGCGAGTTTCTGCGCTCCAAAGGCGTCAACGTCGAGCGCGCGCCGTTCGAAGGCGCGGCGTTGCTGCGCGGCGTGCCCGCCGCCGTCGAGGCGCTCGTCGCGTTCGCGCGCGGCGGCGATGCGGCGCTCGGCGTCCCCGGCCATCCGATGCTGGACTTCCCCGGCCTGCCGCACGTGCTGCGCGCGCTCGAAGATGCCAAGATAGACGTCGAGCTCGTGCCCGGCATGCCGCGCGCCTCGCTCCAAGCGGCCACGGCGGCGCCGCTGCTGCCGCTGCCGCCGGTCGCGGTGCATCATTCATGGGAAGAACTGGTCGAGATCATGACGCGCCTGCGCGCGTGCTGCCCGTGGGATCGCGAACAGACCCATCAGACGCTGCTCCCGTATCTGATCGAAGAGGCGCACGAGGTCGTCGAGGCCGTGGACGAAGCCGATCCCAAAAAGCTGTGCGGTGAGCTCGGCGATCTGCTGCTGCAGATCGTCTTCCATTCGCAGATCGCCGCCGAGAAGGGTCAGTTCAGCGTCGCCGACGTCATCGACGCGCTGGCCGACAAGATGATCCGCCGCCACCCGCACGTGTTCGGCGACGCGAGCATCTCGACGTCGCAGGAGCAGATGAAGTCGTGGGAGCTCATCAAGACGACCGAGGCGGGCCACAAGCATCGCGAATCGCTGCTCGACGGCATCCCCAAGAGCCTGCCCTCGTTGCTCGGTGCGCAGCGGCTGCAGGAAAAAGCCGCGACGGTCAACTTCGATTGGCCCAAGACCGACGGCGTCGTCGAAAAAGTCGACGAGGAGATGCGCGAGCTGCGCAGCGCGGTGAAGAGCGGCGAACGGGCGCACGTCCGCGAGGAGCTCGGCGACGTCTTTTTCACTTTGGTCAATCTCTCGCGCCGCCTAGGCGTCGACGCCGAAGCCGCGCTGCGCTTCGCCAATGTGAAATTCCGCGAGCGCTTCGCCGCGATGGAGCGCATGGCCGGCGGCGGCGCGACCGCGCTGGCCGGGCGCAGCCTCGAAGACCTCGACGTGCTGTGGAAGCGCGCCAAGGACCATGAGACTGGACAAGTTCCTTAAGGTCTCGCGCCTGGCCAAGCGCCGCACCGAGGCCAAGGAGGCGCTCGACGCGGGCCGCATCGAGCTGGACGGGCGAGCGGTAAAACCGTCGCATCCGGTGAAGGTGGGAGACGAACTGCTCATCCACTACGCGTCGCGCGACCTCCGCGTCCGCGTGCTGTCGTTGCCGGAGCGGCCCGGTGCGCGCGTGAAACCCGAATCGCTGTATAGCGTGCTCGAAGAACGCCGAACGGCGTAGAGGAGCCTTGCCGAGCGACCGCCTCACGATCGGCATGTTCGCCGACTCGTACCTGCCAGAGATCAACGGCGTCGTCACCTCGCTGGTGAGCTCGACGCGCGAGCTGCGCCGCCGCGGCCATCGCGTGATCGTCATCGCGCCGTCGCACGAAAGCGCGGTCGACGACGATCCGGACGTGTTCCGCCTGCGATCGTCGCCCTTCCCCTTCTATCCGCAGTTCCGCATGGCGTTTCCGCTGCCGGCCAAACTGCTCGCGACGCTGCCGCGCATGCCGTTCGACGTGATCCACGTGCACTCGATGTTCTTCATCGGCTGCCTGGGCGCGTATCTGGCGCAGGTCCGCCGCATGCCGCTGGTCTTCACCTATCACACGCTGTGGACCGAGTACGCGCACTACGTGCCCGTCGATCCCGGCTTCACGCGCTCGCAAGCCGTCTGGGTGTCGCGCGAGTTCTGCAACCGCGCCACGCGCGTCATCGCGCCGACGCATGGGATACGCGAACTGCTGGCGACCTACGGCGTCGATCGCTCGGTGGTCGTGCTGCCCAGCGGCGTCGACGTCTCCGTGTTCGAGTTGAGCGTCGCGGACGCGCCGCGCATCCGCGCCGGCGGCGGGCCGATCGCGCTGTTCGTCGGCCGGCTCGGCAAGGAGAAGAACGTCGATCTGGTGCTCGACGCCTTTGACGTCGCAGCGCGGCGTATCCCCGACCTGCGGCTCATCGTCGTGGGTTCCGGCCCGCATGAAGAAGCGCTGCGCCGCCATGCGAACGGGCTGGCGTCGTCGCCGCGCATCCGCTTCACCGGCGCGCTCGACCAGCGCGAGCTGGGAGCCTATTACGCGGCAGCCGATGCGTTCATCTTCGCGTCGACGACCGAGACCCAGGGTTTGGTGCTGCTCGAAGCGATGACGCACGGCGTGCCGGTGGCCGCGGTCGATTGTCCGGTGTCGCGCGAAGTGGTCGCGGGCGAGTCCGGGCTGCTGGCGCCCGAGCGCGCCGGCGAGCTCGGTGACGCGCTGGTCGCACTGGTGCGCGCCGGCGAAGACGAACGCGCGCGACGCATCGCGTCGGCCAAGAACGTCGCGCGGCCGTATTCGCTCGAAGCGCTCACCGACAAGCTCGAGGAGCAATACGCACAGGTGTGCGCGCCCTCGTCAGCGGCGCTCTGACACCAGCCGTGTTCTCGACGGACGCCAAGGACGAGGTCGCCGCCGTCGCCTTCGAACGCGAATGCTGCCCGGCGACGTTCGTGCGCGCGCTCGCCGCGTTTTCAGGCGGCGCTCCGTCGCACATCGTCTCGACCGACCGCGCCGCGGTCGTGCGCGCGACGCTGCGCGCGGCCAAGCTCGCCGGCATCGAAGTCGCACCGGCCAGACCGGCAGGCCGCCGCTTCGGCCGCAGCGCGCTCGAGGTGGCGGGCGGCACGACGGTAACCCGTGCTCGCGTGCCGGCGCGCACGTGCTGCAGGCGCGCGTGGCTGCGGGCGGCATTCCTCGCCTGCGGTTCCGTCGCAGATCCGCATCGCGGCTACCACTTGGAGTTCGTCTTGCCCGATGACGATGCAGCACGGGCGCTGGCGCTCGGGTTGGCGGCGGTGGGGATCGATGCGGGCGTGTCGCGCCGTCGCGGCCGGCCGATCGTCTACGTCAAAGGGGCGGCGGCCGTCGCCGAACTGCTGGGACAGATGGGCGCGACGCGCGCCATGCTCGCGCTCGACGATCTGCTCGCGCTTCGCTATACGAAAAACGTCACGCGCCGGCGCGTCAACAGCGAAGCCGCCAACGCTTCGCGCGCCGCCACGACCAGCGTGCGCCAGCGCGAGGCGGCGCTGTTCGTCGTGCAGCCCGCTCGCGTGTCGCGCTTGAGCAGCGCATTGCGCGAAGCTGCCCGGCTGCGCATCGCGCACCCCGATCTCACCTTGGCGCAGTTGGCAGCTCGCGCCAAGCCGCCGGTCAGCAAAGCCGCGATGGCGTACCGCCTGCGCGAGATCGAACGGATGGCTACTTCGGTCGGATAATCCGACCGCCGCACGCACGACGCCGGAGGGCGCGGCCCTTCACAATCCGTATATTGAGGCCCCACATCTAAGGAGGGCACGTCCTTGAGCCAACGCGTCGCCATCAACGGCTTCGGTCGGATCGGCCGCCAGAGCCTGCGCGCCATCATGGAGCGCCATCCCGAGATCGAGGTCGTCGCGGTCAACGATTTGACCGACCAGAAGACCGCCGCCCACCTGTTCCGCTACGATTCGACGTATGGGCGTTTCCCTGGAACGGTGACCGAGGGCGACGGGCAGATCACCATCGACGGCAAAGTCATCAAGTATCTCGCCGAGCGCGATCCCGCGCGGCTGCCGTGGAAAGACCTGGGCGTCGAGCTCGCCATCGAGTCGACCGGTCATTTCACGGATGGGGCCAAAGCCAAGGCGCACCTAGACGCCGGCGCCAAGCGCGTGATCATCTCGGCGCCAGCCACGAATGAAGATTTCACGGTGGTCCTCGGGGTCAACGAAGACAAGTACGACCCGGCAAAACACAAGATCATCTCCAACGCGTCGTGCACGACCAACTGTCTCGCGCCCGTCGTCAAGGTGATCGTCGACGAGCTCGGGCTCGTCAGCGGCACGATGACCACCGTGCACTCGTACACCAACGATCAGGTCATCCTCGATTTCCCGCACAAGGATCTGCGCCGCGCGCGCGCGGCCGCGATCAACATCATCCCCACGAGCACCGGCGCGGCCAAGGCGTTGCACCTCGTCGTGCCCGAGGCGAAGGGGAAGATCGACGGGTTATCGCTGCGCGTCCCGACCCCGACGGTCTCGATCGTCGACCTGTCGGTGCAGGTCGAGAAGTCGACCAGTAAAGACGCGGTCAACGCGCTCTTCAAGAAATACGAAGCCGGACGCATGAAAGACATCCTCGGCTATACGGACGAGCCGCTGGTCTCGACGGATTTCCGCGGCGACCCGCGTTCTTCGATCGTCGACGGCTTGTCGACGATGGTCATCGGAGACACGTTCGTCAAAGTCGTGAGCTGGTACGATAACGAGTGGGGCTACTCGTGCCGCATCGCCGATCTGGCGGCGTTCGTCCTGGCGAAGGAACCGGTCGCAGCGCGGTGACCAAGGGCATCGCCGAGCTCGACGTCCGCGGCAAACGCGTGCTCGTGCGTGAAGACCTCAACGTGCCGCTTGCGGACGGCGCGGTCGCCGACGACACGCGCATCCGTGCCGCGGTTCCGACCTTGCGCAATCTCACGCAGCGCGGCGCGCGCGTGATCGTGATGTCGCACTTGGGCCGCCCCGACGGCAAGGTCGTCGACTCGCTGCGCATGGCGCCGGTCGCCGCGGCCCTGTCGAGCGCGCTTGGCGCGCCCGTGAAGACCGCTCCGGATTGCGTCGGGCCGGCTGCCCAGGCGGCGGTCGACGCGCTGGCGGACGGCGATGTGCTGCTGCTCGAGAACCTGCGCTTCCATCCCGAGGAAGAGGCGAACGATCCTGAGTTCGCGCGGCGGCTCGCCGCGTTGGGCGATGTGTATGTCAACGACGCGTTCGGCACCGCGCACCGCGCGCACGCCTCCACGGTCGGCGTGACCCGCTACCTTCCTTCTTATATGGGCCCGTTGCTCGAGCGCGAGCTCGACGTGCTCGACGAGGTCTTGGAGCGGCCTCGCCGGCCCTTCGTGGCGGTGCTCGGCGGCGCCAAGGTGTCCGACAAGATCGGGGTCATCACGCGGCTCATGCAGATCTGCGACGCGATCCTCATCGGCGGCGGCATGGCCAACACGCTGCTCGCAGCCGAGGGCTTCGACGTCGGCACGTCGCTGCGCGACGCGGACCTCGGACCCGCTAAGAAGATCCGCGAGCAGATCGACGCCGAGGCCACGCGCGTCGAAGTGCTGCTGCCCGAGGACGCGGTGGTGGCAAAGGAGCTCAAACCGGACGCGCAGAGCCGCTTCGCGGATGTCGATCAGATACTCCCTGAGGAGATGATCCTCGACATCGGTCCGACGACCGCCGAGAAGTTCGCCGGCGTCATCCTCGACGCCAAGACGATACTGTGGAACGGCCCGATGGGCGTGTTCGAGATGGACGCGTTCGCAGCGGGCACCGAAGCGGTGGGCCAAGCGATCGCGGATTCGGGCGCGATGTCCGTCGTGGGCGGCGGCGATACGGCCGCGGCTGCGCACAAGCTCGGCTTCGCCGACAAGATGACGCACATCTCCACCGGCGGCGGCGCGACGCTTGAATACCTAGAGGGAAAGGAACTGCCCGGAGTCGCTGCGCTGCGCAGCGCCGCGAGCGCATGAGACAGCCGCTGTTCGCGGCCAATTGGAAGATGTTCAAGACGCCGGCGCAGACGCGCGACTATGCCAACGCGTTCGTGCCGCTGGCGGAGAGGTTCCGCGAGCGCGCTGCCGTCGTGCTGTGCGCGCCGTTCATCGATCTCGTGCCGCTGCACGAAGAGCTGCTCATCGCGCAGACGTACGTCGAGATCGGCGCCCAAGACGTGTTCTGGGAAAACGAAGGAGCGTATACGGGCGAGATCAGCCCGGCGATGCTCGCCGGCGAGGGCGTCGACTACTGCATCGTCGGCCATTCGGAGAGGCGGCGCATGTTCGGCGACACGGATGAGACGGTCGCCAAGAAAGTCTCGGCGCTGCTGGCGGCGGACATCGTGCCGATCGTGTGCGTGGGCGAGACGCTTGAGGAGAATCGCGCGGGCAAGACGCGCGCACGCGTAGCGGCGCAGATCGCGGGCGGGTTGGGTCATCTGCGCGACGATCAGCGCGCTGAGGTCGTGATCGCCTACGAGCCGGTCTGGGCGATCGGGACGGGCCTCGCCGACACGCCGGAGAACGCGGAGTCCACCATCGCATTCATACGCTCGACCGCCGGCGGCTTGCTCGACGCGACCATCGTCTACGGCGGATCGATGAAGGCCGACAGCGCGCAAGCGCTGTGCGCCCAACCCGACATCGATGGCGGCTTGATCGGCTCGGCGAGTTTGGATCCGGCGTCGTTCGCCGAGCTCGTCGAGAACGGGCTGCGGGGGATCGATGCCCGCATCTGAGGCCGTGCGGCGCGTGGTCCTGTGCATCCTCGACGGTTTCGGCATCTCAAACGAGACGCGCGGCAATGCGATCGCTGCGGCGAAGATGCCGAACTATCGGGCGATGCTGGAAGCGTATCCCCACACCGAGATCGGCGCCGGCGGCGCAGCCGTCGGCCTGCCTGACGGACAGCAGGGCAACAGCGAAGTCGGCCACCTCAATCTCGGCGCCGGTCGCGTCGTCTATCAGAGCATCACCCGCATCGACAAGGCGATCGACGACGGCAGCTTCGCGCGCAATCCGGTGCTGCTCCAGTGCCTCGAGCACGTCGTGCGCACGGGCGGCACGTTCCAACTGCTCGGGCTGGTGTCGCCCGGCGGCGTGCACTCCTCGATGAAACATCTGTGGGCGTTGCTCGACGCCGCCAAGACCGCCGGCGTGCGGACGCGCGTGTGCGCGTTCTTGGACGGTCGCGACACCCCGCCAAAGAGCGCGGGGCCGTATCTCGAAGAGCTGCGGACCAAATGCGCGCAGATGCAGGACGGCGCGATCTCGATGATCTGCGGCCGCTATTACGCGATGGACCGCGACAAGCGCTGGGATCGCACGCAGGTGGCGTACGATGCGCTGGTGCGCGGCGTCGGGTTCAGCGCCGCAAACGCCGAGGAAGCGCTGGCGGCGGCGTACGCGCGCGGCGAGACCGATGAATTCGTCAAGCCGACGCTCATCGGCGAGGCCGCGCCGCTGATCCACGACGGCGATGCCTGCCTCTTCTTCAACTTCCGGCCCGACCGCGCGCGCGAACTGACCCGCGCCTTCTCGGATCCATCGTTCAGCGAATTTCCGGTGGCGCATTTCAGCGACTTCATCTTCGCGCTGATGACCTTGTACGACGATTCGTTCTCCAATCCGGTGATGTTCGGGCGCATCTTCGAGGAGCGGACGCTCGGCGAAGTGGTGGCCGACGCGGGGCTGCACCAATTGCGGCTGGCCGAGACCGAGAAGTACGCGCACGTCACCTACTTCTTCTCCGGCGGGCGGGAGGAGCCGTTCCCTGGCGAAGAGCGGATCTTGATACCGTCAGCGCGCGACGTCGGCACCTACGATCATAAGCCCGAGATGCGGGCGAACGAGATAACGCAGGCCGCGGTGGACGCGATCAAGTCCGGTGCGTTTGATCTCATCGTCATGAATTATGCGAATCCCGACATGGTCGGGCACACCGGCAAATGGGAACCCATCGTCACCGCGCTCGACGTCGTGGACGATTGCCTCGGCAAGGTCGAAAGAGCGGTGCTAGAATCTGGCAGCGTGCTCATCGTGACCGCCGACCACGGCAACGCTGAAGAGAAGATCGATCTCAAGACGGGCAAAGAGCTGACCGCGCACACCGCGAATCCGGTGCCGTTCGTGTTGGTCGGCGATGGATCGGGGCCGCTGCACGCCGGCGGCCGCTTGTGCGACGTCGCGCCGACGATCTGCGCGTTGATGGGACTGCGCAAACCGGCGGAGATGACGGGCAAGAGCCTGCTTCCTTGACTGCGAACAGGTCGCGCGTGACATGATCTACATGCCCCCGGACTACCAGCCGACACCGCGCGAGCTCTATGATCTCGTCCTCACGCTCAAAGAGGCGATGGAATTCGGCTTCGCACGGGCCGACGCCAAGACCGCTCGCCTCGAAAGCGAGCTCGGCGAACGGCTCACGCGGCTCGAGAACCGGGTCACGCAGCTTGATGTGCGGGTCGCAGGCGTCGAGGGGCGGCTCACAGCTCTGGAAAGCCGGATGGCGGGGCTTGAACGCTGGGCGGCACGCATCGATGAGCGCCTGGACCGCATTGAGCTGCGCCTCGATCGCGTCGAGCTTCGCCTCAATCGCGTTGAGCTTCGCCTCGATCACGTTGAGCTTCGCCTAAACCAGATCGAGCTCCATCTCGGCCTGGAGACCCCGCAAGACGCTTGATATCTGCGAGCGCTCGCATCGGCTCCCGTTCACACTTCGGCAACATCTCAATAATCGCACGCTCATAAGAGCGGCGTAGCCTTCGTGTCTCCAGCCGGTGCAGCTTCGCGCGCAGCCGGCCCTGACGGAGGCACGCAATGCAACTTCCTAATGCGCTTGCGAGCGCAGCGGCCGGCATGCAGGCGCAGACATCCCGCCTCGACGCCATCGCCGAAAATCTGGCCAACGCGGAGACGCCCGGTTACAGTCCACGGCGATCGGTGGTACGCGGTTTCGGCGAACAGATGCAAAACGCGGTGGTCGCCGCACCGGCCCAAGGAGCGCTGCGCCGCACCGGCGTTCCCACCGACCTGGCCCTGGTCGGTCCCGGTTATTTCGCGGTAGCGGGCACGAGCGGCGTCGAGTACACGCGCGACGGCCGGATGTCGCTCGATGCCGATGGCGCGCTGTGCGACGTGCGCGGCAGACACGTGCTCGGCTCGCTCGGCGCGGTACACCTTCCGCCTGGCGCTGCCATCCACGCGGATGGCCGCGTCTTCTCGCACGGCCGCGTCATCGACCGCCTGCGCATCGTCGACCTCGAAACTGGAAGACCGCAACGCGGGCGTGCGTCAGTCCGCGCGGGCTATCTCGAGGAGTCCGGCGTCGACCCGATCGCGGAGATGACCTCGCTCGTCGCAGCCGAGCGGGCGTTCGAGGCCGACCAGAAAGCGGCGCAGCAGACGGACGAAGCGCTTAAGCGCGCGGTCGTCGAGCTGCCGGCGGTGAAGCCGTGAACCGCGCTTTAGCCGCAGGCGCGTCGGGCATGGCCGCGCAGCAAAACGTGCTCGATATCATCGCCGCCAACCTCTCCAATGTCGACACGCCCGGCTTTCGTGCCGACCGGCCTGAGTTCGCGTCGCTGATCGGTCCCGATGGCCGCGGCATGGGCGCACTATCGCAGCACTCCGTGCGCCTGTTCTCCCAAGGCAAACTCGATGCGACCAGCAACGATTTCGATCTCGCGATCGACGGCCAAGGACTATTCGAAGTGCGAAGCGCCTCCGGCGCCGTCGCCTACACGCGCGCGGGCAACTTCGCTC
Organism: Candidatus Eremiobacteraceae bacterium; assembly: GCA_035314825.1. Taxonomy (NCBI): domain Bacteria; kingdom Bacillati; phylum Vulcanimicrobiota; class Vulcanimicrobiia; order Candidatus Eremiobacterales; family Candidatus Eremiobacteraceae; species Candidatus Eremiobacteraceae bacterium. The sequence goes on along the minus strand of DATFYX010000057.1, from coordinate 15,755 downwards.
GCGATGTCGCAGGGATGCTCCGCTTACCCAACAATGCCGCGCTCGCGCACGTCCGCTTGCCGGCCGGCACGCTGTCGGTGACGTTCGATCAAGACGGGCGCATTCACGCACGGGTCGCCGGCAAACCCGCTGCGGTCGACGCCGGACGCATCGGATTGTGCTCGTTTGCGAATCTGTCCGCGCTGCGCCTGGGCGACGACGGTCTGTTCTACGCCTCGCGCGACGCCGGGCCGGTGGTGCGCGGCGCGCCCGACTCGGGCGGCTTCGGCAAGCTGCGCCAGCATTGTCTCGAGCGCGCGAACATCAATGTGGTCAACGCGATGATGTCCGTGCTCGCGGCGCAGCGCGCGTACGAGGCTAACGCGAAAAGCGTGCAGGCCGCCGACGAGATGCTGCGCCTCGCGAACAACCTTGAGCGCGGGTAGCACCGTGGAACCGCGATTGCTCGACGCCTGCCGGCAGTTCGAGGCCGTGATGATCCGCCCGCTGATCGAAAGCATGGGACTCGGCCGAATGCGCGGCTGGGATTCCGATGATGGCGATGCGGGCAGCGGCACCGGCGCGGACGGTCTGATGTATTCGCTGTTCACCGATGCGCTCGCGCTGGCGCTAGCCCGCGACGGCGGTCTTGGGCTGGGTGAAGAGCTCGCGCGTGCATTCGCACCGCGTCAACCATGATCGCGTTTTCATGCACCGCGCTCGATGCGCTTGCCGCCACCCACGCGGCGACGCGCTCGCGCGAGGATCGCGACCGGCTCTGCGAAGCGGCGATGCCGTTAGTCCGGCGCATCGCAATGGTCGTCCGCCGGCGGCTTCCCTCTCACTTCAGCTACGAAGACCTCGTCGGCGACGGCTGCGTCGGCCTGCTGCGCGCGGTCGATCGATACGACCCGGCGTTCGGCGTCTCGTTCGAGTCGTGGGCGGGTCGCATCGTGCGCGGCGCGATGCTCAACGGCTTGCGCCGCATGGATGCGGTGCCCGAACGCGTGCGTCGCGATGCCCGAGCGCTCGAGGAGGCGCGCTGGATCGTCGCGCAACGCACCGGCTACGCGCCGAACGATCGCGAAGCCGCGCGGACCGCCTGTTTGAGCCGATCCAAGCTCGCCGCCGTGCACGAAGCGGGCAAGCACAGCTCGTTGTCGATCGATGGTCCGTCTGCAGGCGCGCAGAGCCCGCCGATCTCCGAGCGCCTGGCCTCGCCTCAATGCGATCCTGCGTCCGAGACCGCCGAGCGCGCGCTGCGAGAGGTCATCGCCACCGCGGTCGATGGCCTGCCACCGCGCGAGCGGTCGATCGTGCTCGCGTTCTACTGCCGCGAAGCGACGTTCGGCGAGATCGGACGCGTGCTCGGCGTGAGCAAGCAACGCGTCTCCCAGCTGCATGGCCGCGCGCTTGCTTTGTTGCGCTCCAAACTCGAGCTGCTGGCGGCTGACATATGAGCGTCGGCCGGCCTCCGGGCACGAATGATCTTGCTCGGGTGCTCACCCACGGCGCCAACGCCCCGGCGGCTCCTGACGCGCCTGAAATCGTGGACGATCATGAGATCGTGCCGGCCGGAGGCCATACCCCCGCTCTCGATCTGATCACGTTGAGCGCTCGCGCATGGTCGCTCGTACGAGCCGGTTTGGCCGTCAGAGCATTCGTCATGACGGCGCTGACGCGCACCTACCGGACGTTAGTGCTTCGCGGCCGGACCGTGATACTGGAGTTCGGCGTGTACCGCTGACGCGGTCTTATGAAGACTCGCGCATGATGATGTCGTGCTCGGTATCCGAGGGCAGCGGGATCGACGGAACCATTCCGCCGTCTCGCGCGGCAGCGACCTCTTCGTCGAGCAGCGCGCTGTGGCGCGCCAAGAACGCCCGTAGATTCTGTTTGACCGCGGCCACCTGATCGTTGTGGCGCTGCAGCTCGCGCTTGGCATCGGCGATGTGCGTGCGCACGTCCGCCAACACCTGTTCGAGGTCGAGTTTGGCGCTCTGCTTGACGAGATCGGCTTCTTTGTGGGCTGAGGCCTTGACCTCGTCGGCCGTGCGCTGCGCGAGCACCAGGGCGCTCTGAAGGCTCTCCTCCATCGCCTTGTACTGCGCGACTTTCTCCTGCAGCTCGCCCACGCGCGCCTCGAGCTTGGCGCGCTCGTCGATCTCGACCTCGAGCGTCTCGATGATCTCGTCGAGGAACGAGTCTACCTCTTCGCGCGCGTACCCCTGCAGCGCTTTCTTGAACTGCTTGTGCTGGATGTCGACTGGTGTGATCTTCATGGCCTGCTCTCCGGCTACCACGCCTCGTACGAGCCGCCCACAGCCTGCTCCGGTTCTTTGGAGTTGACCTGGACGTTGCTCGGCACGAAGAGGAAGATTCCCTCGGACAGGCGCTGCATCTTGCCGTCGAGCGTATAGACGACCCCGCTGAGGAAGTCGATGACGCGCTGCGACAGCGCCCGGTCCGCGCCCACGAGGTTGACGACGACGAGCAAGCGGGCGCGCAGGTTGTCCGCGATGTCCGTCACCTCCTCGTACTGCCTGGGGTGGAAGACGGACACGCCGATCCGGCGCGCGCCGCGCGCGTCGTTGATCGGGACGACTTTGGGCTTGCCTTCGTCGTCGAACAGGTCATCCTCGAACTCGTCGGAGTCCCTGAACCCGATCGAGTTGACGATGCTCGACCAAACACCCATGAGCGTTATACCTTGCCTTTCGCGGGGCGCTGCCCGAACAACGCGGTGCCCACGCGCACCATCGTCGCACCGCTGGCCACCGCCGCTTCGAGATCTCCCGACATGCCCATCGAGAGCAGATCGACCGCGCGATGCGCGCGCGCGAGCTCGTCGTACGCTGCCGCCGCGTGTTTGAACGCCGCCGGCGACTGCGACGTGTCGGCCGGGCCTACCGCCATGACGCCGCGCAGACGCAGATGCGCCAACGCCGCCAATTCGTTGCCCAGCATCCCGACCTGTTCGGGTGCGACACCGTTGCGGTCATCATGCGCGACGTTGACCTGGATCAAGACGTCGAGCGTCTTGCCCGCCTCGCGTGCGCCGCGGTCGAGCGCGTGGCCGAGCTCGATGCCGTCGATGGTCTGGACGACATCGAACAAAGCCGCGATCTTGCGCGCCTTGTTGCTTTGGATCCGGCCGATGAAATGGCGCGTGCAGCGCGAAGGCCAGACGACGCGGGCGAATTTCGCCTGCGCTTCCTGGTAATAGTTCTCGCCGATATCTGCGATATTCGCCTCGATAGCCGCCTCGATCGCCTCCGGCCCGAAGCCTTTGGTGACTGCAAGGACGCGGACTGCGGATGCGTCCCTGCCGGCGAGCGCGCACGCCCGTTCGATTCGTCCGCGCAGCTCCCGCAGGGCCCGCGCGACATCCCGAACCGGCGCACCGGCTTCGGCATCACTCACACGTTCGATTCGTTCCAAGGTGCGGGCCAGTTATCCTTCGGCCGGCTTCGCGCCCAGCGACTCCATCACGCCGGTCCGCCAGTTCGAAAAACGGCCGTCGATGATCGCCGCGCGCGCCGCCGCGCTCAACTGCTCCAACATCCACACGTTGTGCAGGCTCACCAGCCGCGGCGCGAGCGATTCGTTCGCGCGGAAGCAATGCGCGAGATATGCGCGCGAGAAGCGTTTGCAGGTCGGGCACGAGCAGGCCGGATCAAGCGGCCCGAAGTCAGTCGTATAGCGGGCGTTGCGCAGGTTCAGTCGGCCGCCGGCCGTGAGCGCGAGCGCGTGCCGGGCGCTGCGCGTCGGATACACGCAGTCGAACATGTCCACGCCGCGGCCGATGCACGCGAGCATATCTTCAGGCGTGCCGACCCCCATGACGTAGCGCGGCTTGCCGGCCGGCAGCTGCGCCGCGGCGATCTCGACCATCTCGAGGCCGCGGCTCTTGGCTTCGCCGACCCACAGCCCGCCGATCGCATAGCCTGGAAAATCGAGCGCCGCCAGCGCGCGCGCGTTCTCGCGGCGCAACGCCTCGAACGTCGAGCCTTGGACGATGGCGAAGGTCAGCTGATCGTCGCGGGTGCGCGCGCGTTTGGCGCGCTCGGCCCAGCGCAGTGTCCGCTGCGCCGCTTCGCGCGCGCGCGACTCGTCCACGCCGGCCGGCGCGACGTCGTCAAGCACCATCGCGATGTCGCTGCCGAGGCGCTCTTGCAGCCGCACCACCGACTCCGGCGTGAAGGTGTGGCGCGTGCCGTCGAGATGCGACGCGAAGTGATAGCCTTCGTCGTCGACCGACCCGAGCGTCGCGAGCGAGAACACCTGAAAGCCGCCGCTGTCGGTGAGGATCGCACCGGGCCAGCTCATGAACGCGTGCAGTCCGCCGGCGCGTTCGATCACCTCAGCGCCGGGTCGCAGATACAGATGATAGGCGTTGGCCAGCACGATGTGTGCGCCGCTGGCCACCAGCTCGTCGGGCGTCAGGCCCTTGACGCTGGCTTGCGTGCCGACGGGCATGAAGATAGGCGTCTGCACATCGCCGTGCGCCGTGCGCAGCGTGCCGGCTCGGGCGGCGCCGTCGGTGGCCTCGAGCGTGAAGGCGCCCACGCTGACGTTCATGGCGCGCCGCCCGTGCGGATCCGCGCGACAAGCGCCGCGAAATCGTCGGGCCACGGCGCATCGAACGACAACGGCGCGCCGCTCACGGGGTGCACGAAGCGCAACCTCGCGGCATGCAGCGCCTGGCGCTCGATCCCCAGGCCGGGATAGCCTGCCCCGTAGATCGGATCGCCGACAATCGGGTGGCCGATCGCCGCGCAGTGGACGCGGATCTGATGCGTGCGCCCCGTCTCCAGCGTCACGCGCAACAGCGCCGCCCGAGCTGCCTTCGAGCGGTCGAGTTTGCTCGACCGAGCAGAGCGCTGCGGCCCGACCTCGTACGTCTCGACCGTCCGATAATGCGTGACCGCGGGTTTGCCTTCGTGCCGTACCGCGAAGCGTGTGCGCGACGCGGGATCACGCGCGAGCGGCGCGTCGATCGAGCCGCTGTCCGCCGGCGGCACGCCCCAGACGACGGCGTCGTATTCGCGTTCGACGTGGTGCGCGGCGATCGCAGCGGACAGCGCGCGCATCGCGCGCTCGCTTTTCGCGACGACGAGCAAACCCGAGGTGTCTTTGTCGAGGCGATGCACGATGCCGGGGCGCGCCGAGTCGCCGAGCGCGGGCAGCGAGCCCATGCGCGCGAGCAGCGCGTTGACGAGCGTTCCCGACCGGCTGCCCGGCGCGGGATGCGTCGCCATGCCGGCGGGCTTGTCGACGACCGCGATATCGGCGTCGTCGTACAGGATGGCGAGCGGGATGTTCTCTGGTCCGGGTTCGCGGACGCCGCGATCGGGCACGACCGCTTCGACGCGTTCGCCCGGCTTGAGGTGATGCGCCGGTTTGGCCGGACGGCCGTCGATGCGCACCATACCGGATCGGATCAGCGCGGACATCTCGGCGCGCGAGCGCTGCGTGCGTGTCGCCAGCACCGCGTCCAAGCGCCCGCCCGCCTCGGTGTCCGTCGCCGTGAACGCGACGGTCTGGCTCACGGCTCCGCTGGACTGCGTTCGGACAGCGGCGGGGACACGGCTTGCGCGGCCGGCGCGGCGGCGGCTTGCTGTCTGCGTTCGTGCACCAGGATGCGCAGCAGCAGCAAGGCCACGCCGATGGTGATCGATGAATCGGCTACGTTGAAAACCGGATAGCCGGTCGTCTTGAAATCGATGAAGTCGATGACGTAGCCGAGGCGCACGCGATCGAGGATATTCCCGACGGCGCCGCCGAGTATCAGGCCGAACGCCGTGTGGGTGAGCAGCGTCGCGCCTTCCTGGCGGTACCAGTAATAGAACACCAACACGACCGCCAAGGCGAAGCCGGCCAAGAGCAGCGGGTGCGAGCCGAACATCCCGAACGCACCGCGGTGGTTCTGCACGTAGGTGAGCCACAGCACGTGCGGTATGACGATGCGGCTCTCATCGGGCAAGAAGTGCGTCGCGATGGCGTGTTTGGTGAGTTGGTCGAGCCCGACGACGAGCGCTGCCACCAAGAAGAACACGAACGACATGTCGCTGACGGTTCTACGCGGATGCAGGCCTGACCTCATACGCGTCCACCAGCGTTTCAAGCCTGCGCCCCGTGAGCAGCGAGATGTACGCGGGCACGAGCGGCAGCACGCACGGCGAGATGAAGGATACGACGCCGGCGAGGAACACGGCCCCAAAGGTGAGCGCGCCGCCGCCGAGGTCCGGCCCCGTGCCGACGTTGGCGAGCGCGGGAAATTCTTTGTACAGGAAACCGGTGAAGCGCAAGAACGAATTGGTGACGAGGATGAGACCCATGCCGATCACGATCGTGCCGGCGACGATCTCGATGGCGTGCAGATATCGTCTGAAGCGTTTGAGAACGGGCAGCACGTAGTTGAGCGCTAGTCCGGTCAAGATGAACGGGATCCCCAAGCCGAGCGAATAGACGAGCAGATACGCCACGCCGAGCCCGACGCTGCTCGTGCTGCCTGCGAGCGCGATCACAGCCGCGAGCACCGGCCCGATGCACGGCGACCAGCCGGCCGCAAAGCCGATCCCTGCCACCAGTGTCGCAGGATACGACGTGGAGGTGTGCGCGAAATGCAAACGCTTATCCATAGCGAGGAATGGGATGCGGAACAGGCCCATCATGTTGAGTCCGAGAAGGATGATGACGACGCCGATGACGCGCGCGATGAGCACTTGGTGCTCTTTGAACAGCGCGCCGAGCGCGCTCGCCGACGCACCGGCCAGCACGAAGACCAGCGTGAACCCCAGCACGAACACGATCGAGTGCGCGAGGAGTTCTCGCCGGACTGAGATGGGAGCTGGCGCGGATTCGACGGATCCGGCGGCGGTGCTCATCGGGCGTGGTTCCTTGTAGACGCTCGGGTCGGTCCGGAGGTGATTGATTGCTCGCCGTTCTTCTCGATGCCGGTCACTGGTTCTCGTATCCGCACATCGATCCGGTCGCGATCCATATCCACGGGGATTTCGGGATCCGCTGGTACGGGCTGTCGTATGTTATCGGCGCCCTGCTCGTCTACCTCCAGTTGCAGAGCAAGAGCAGCCGCGCGCGCACGGGACTGACCGTCGAACAGGCGCAGGAATTCATCGTCTATACGATGATCGGCATCATCATCGGCGGCCGGCTCTTCTTCCTCGTCGCCGATATGCTCACGCCGCTTTCAGCCGGCGGCCATTCGCTGGATTATTATCTCGCCAACCCGCTGCAGATCATCGCGATCTGGACCGGCGGCATGGCGTTCCACGGCGGACTCATCGGCGGTATCGCGGGCGCGGCCATCTACGTGAACCATATCAAACTGTCCATCTGGAAAGTGCTCGACGAGGCGGTGCTGTGGCTGCCGGTCGCGATCTTCCTGACTCGCTGCACGAACTTCATCAACGACGAGTTGCCAGGCCGCGTGACCGGCTCGCCGATCGGCATCCTGTTCCCCGGAGTCCCTGGCTACCGCTACCCCTCGCAGCTGTTCGAAGGCATCGGCATGGTGCTCGTCGTGCTGCCGCTGGTGTGGTTCATCCGCTCGCGGCCCGACTTCTTCCGGCCGGGTGCGGTCTTTTGGTCGTTCATCGCCGGCTACGGACTGGTGCGCACGATCGTCGAATTCTATCGCGAGCCGGGCATCATTCTGTTCGGCTTGACGGGCGCGCAGTATCTGACCATTGCGATGGTGATCCTGGGCGTCGTGATGATCTGGCTCGGGCAGCAGCAGCCGATGCCGACCGCAGCCGCGGTCAAAAAGCCCGCGGCCGCCGGCAAGCCGGCGTCGAAGGCGTAGTCCCTCAGCTCACCTTGCGCACGGTGACCGCGAGCGACTCTGCGCGGACCACCTCGACCTTGACGGCCAATGTCTGCTCCATGATGTACTCGCGCCAGGCGTCGACCGCCGCCTCGTAATCCGCGTCAGCCGCGATGGTGACGGAGATCCGATCGCTGATGTGCAGCGCGGCGTGCTTGCGCGCGTCCTGCACCGCGCGCACGACCTCGCGCGCGAGCCCTTCTTTCATGAGATTCTCGTCCACGCGCGTGTCCAGCGCGACGAGCATGCCGTTGGATTCGGCTGACGCCAGACCGCGGGCCGACTTGCTGTCGACGAGCACATCGTCAGGCCCGAGCGAAAAGGTCTCGCCGCTAGCCGAGACGTCGAAGGTGCGGCCTTCAGCGGCCGCTATGGCGATCTCGCGCGCATCGACGGTGGCGAGCGCTTTGCGCAGCGCGGCCAGCTTGTTGCCATAGCGCGGACCCAAGCGCGGCAGGTTCGGACGGATGGCATATTCGATGAAGGCAGCGTCCAGCCCGACGACTTGCAGTTCCTTGACGTTGAGCTCTTCGAGCACGAGAGCTCGGAAGCGCGTCAGCGCGGCACCGTCGGCGGCCGAGCGCGGACGCACGTACGCGATCGGCAGCGGCTGGCGGGTCTTGATCTTGGCCGCGGCACGCACCTGGCGCCCGAGGTCCACCGTCTCCTGGGCGACGCGCATCGCCGCCACCAGCGCCGCGTCGACTCGTTCTTGCTGCGCCTGCGGCCAGGGCACCAGATGCACGCTCTCCGGCGCCTGCTTGTCGAGCGATCGCACGAGCATCTGATACACCGATTCCGCCAGCATGGGCGCGAACGGCGCCACAAGCAGGCCGATCGCGTAGAGCGACTCGTACAGCGTGCGATACGCGGCCGCTTTGTCGGCGCCTGTGCCGGACGCCCAGAAGCGGTCGCGCGACAGGCGCACGTACCAGTTGGACAGCTCGTCCACGAAGCTCTCGATCGCGCGCGCCGCGCCTTGCGCATCGTACAGCTCGAGGCGCCGGGTCACATCCGCGGTCAGCTCGGTCAGCCGCGCCGCCGCCCAGCGGTCCATGTCCGGCCGTTGGCGCAGCGGCACATCGGCGGGGATGCCGATCGCGTCATCGTTCGCGTATAGCGTGAAGAAGTTGACCGTGCTCCATAGTGTGTTGAACAAGGCGTGCGTGCCTTCGCGGACCAGCTCAACCGAGGCGCGCTTGGCCACGCCCGGCGGGCTCGACGCGAAGAAGTACCAGCGCAGCGCGTCTGCGCCGAGCGCATCGAACACCTCCCATGGATCGAGCACATTGCCTTTGCTCTTGCTCATCTTCTCGCCGCGCTCGTCCACGACATGGCCGAGACAGACGACGTTGCGATAGGCCGGCGCCGCGAAGCGTTGCGGATCCAAGGCGTTGAGCATGGTGCCGATGGCGTGCAAGCTGTAGAACCAGCCGCGCGTCTGATCGACCGCCTCGCAGATGAAATCGGCAGGATAGAAGCGCGCGAACTGCTCCCCGTTCTCGAAAGGATAATGCCACTGCGCGTACGGCATCGAGCCGGAATCGAACCATGCGTCGATCACTTCGGGCACGCGCCGGTATTCGCGCCCCTCGTGCATGAATGTGATCTCGTCGATCGCCGGCCGATGCAGATCGAGCTCCGAGAGGTCGCGCCCGGCGCGATCCGAGAGCTCTTTGACGGAACCGATGCAGATGTGGTCCGAGCCGTCCGTCCACAACGGCAGCGGCGTGCCCCAGAAGCGCTCGCGCGACAGCGCCCAGTCGACGTTGTTCTCCAGCCAGTTGCCGAAACGGCCCTGCTTGACGTTCTCCGGCACCCAGTTGATGACGTCGTTGTTCGCGAGCAGCTGCGTCTTGAACTCGGTCGTGCGGATGAACCACGCGGTCTTGGCGATATAGAGCAGCGGGTCGTCGGTGCGCCAGCCGAACGGATACGTATGCCGGATCGTGCCGGAACGGAACATCAAGCCGCGCTGCTTGAGGTCGGCGATGATCGGCGGATCCGCGTCCTTGAAGAACGCGCCGGCTGCGACCGCCACCTCGGACACGACGTGCCCCGTGTAGTCGACGCTGTAATAGATAGGGAGATCGCACGATTTGCCCAGCGCCAGATCGTCCGGGCCGTACGCCGGGGCGACGTGCACGATGCCGGTCCCGTCCTCGGTGGTCACGAACGGCGCGGGGATGACGTAGTAGCGGTCCTTCTCGCTGACGCAATAGTCGTACGGCGGCGCGTAGCGCGTGCCGGCAAGCTCGCGGCCGCTCACGCGCCGGACGACCGCCGCTTCATCGTCACCGAACACTTTTGAGATCAGCGGCTCGGCGACGATGAGCTTTTCGCCTTCCCGCTCTACGACCGCATAGGTGACGTCGGGATGCACGGCGAGCGCCATGTTCGCAGGCAGCGTCCACGGAGTCGTCGTCCACGCGAGGAACGAGGTCGTCGGATCGTCCTTGAGCCGGAAACGCACGTACACCGACGGGTCGTCGGTCTCGCGATAGCCGAGCGCGACCTCCGCGTCCGATAACGTCGCGCCGATGCGCGGGTCGTATGGCACGGACTTATAGTCCTGTTGGATGAGTCCGCGATCCCACAGCTGCTTGAGCAGCCACCACACCGTTTCGATGTAGCTGTTGTCGAGCGTGACATACGGGTGTTCGAGATCGGTCCAGTACGCCATGCGCATGGTCATGCTGTTCCAGTCGCTGACGTAGCGATATACGCTTTCGCGACAGCGCCGGTTGAACTCGGCGATGCCGACCTCGGCCTCGAGCCGGCTCTTGTCCAGGATGCCGATCTCTTTTTCGACCTGATGCTCGACCGGCAACCCGTGCGTATCCCAACCCGCCTTGCGCAGGGCGAAATGCCCGCGCATGGTCCAAAAGCGCGGATACAAGTCCTTGAAGGCGCGCGCCAGCACGTGATGGACGCCGGGCTTGCCGTTGGCCGTCGGCGGACCTTCGAACATCACATAAGGTGCGCCGCGCTTGGTCTGCTCCAGCGAGCGTTCGAAGATCTTCGCATCGCGCCAGAACTCCAACACCCCAAGTTCGCGCGCCGGCGCGTCGGGCAGCATGCCGGGGGTGGGGAACAGCTTGTCTCCGATCGGCTCGATCACGTCGCTGTCGCCGCCGTGGCCGCCGCCGTCGTTCGATCGCGCAGCGCCGAGAAGATGATGTCCTCGGACACCACGCCGGTCAGTTCGCCGTTCTCGAACACCGGCAAGCTGCGGGCGCCGCTCTTGGCCAGCGCGGCGAGCGCATCGCTGGCCGGCGCGTCCACGCTGAGGGCGGGCATCTTCGCGGCTGGGGTCATGATCGCACGCACCGGCGTATGCGGCCACAGACCCGGCGGCACGCTGCCGGTGTCGCGCGGATTCACCAGACCGACGAATGCGCCGTTATCGACCACCGGATAACCGGTCCGATTCCCGTCCGATACTTCGGCGACAAACGATGTGAGCGGCGCGTCCGCAGCCACGGGGATGAGCGTGCGCGCCATGCAATCGTCGACGGACATGCGCTCAAGCGCAAGGCTTATGCGCGCCTGTTTGCCGCTGGCGACGGCGGCCTGAAGCAAGAACAGCGCGATCAGCACGAGCCAGATGCCGTTCCACATCTTATTGAACGCCATGAACGCGCCGGCCACGATCAACAGCGCCGCCACAACGGCGCTGACCGTGCTGGCCATGCCGGTCGCACGGGCCTGGCTGCCCGTGAATCGCCATAACGCGGCGCGCAGCAAGCGGCCGCCGTCGCTCGGGAAAGCCGGCAATAGATTGAAGATCGCGAGCACGAGATTGGTCACGGCGAGGATCAGGCATAGCGTGTAGACCCAGGACCAGTGTGCGAGACCAGTCGCCTCCGCGAGCGCGCCGAAGACAGCTGCCAGCATGAGGCTGGCTAACGGCCCAGCACCTGCGATCTTGACTTCGTCGGACGGGGTTCCCGGCTCACGCAAGATACTGGCCACGCCGCCGAACAAGAACAGCGTGATGTTGCCGATCGGTACGCCCACACGGCGGGCCACGACGGCATGCGATACCTCATGCAGCACGACGCAGACGAACAGGACCAAGGCGGCTACCATTCCCAGAATGACGGCGTTGCTGGTGGGGATCGGCATGTTGTGCGAGTCTGCGATAAGGCGCGCGAACCTCATCGATGCAAATGCGGACAACGCATAGATCACGATCCAGCTTGGATGGATGGCGATGTCGATGCCGGCGATGCTCCCGACTCGCCAGCTTGAGCGCACGAGCATGGTACCTGCGAGTTTATCTCTCGGACAGCGGCGCGCCTTCGCGTTCGACCAGCGCCTGCAGCCAGTCGAACGCCGCCATCGCGCGGACCTGCATTCCCGGCACCCGCGCGCGCAGATGCTCGCGCAATGCGGGCCTGCGCGACCACCATTGATCCGTCAGCTCCTCGGCCAGGCTCTCGCGCGTGAGCGGCGGCATCGGATACGCCAGTCCCGCGGTCAGCGCTTCGATCTTCGGGTCGTACGGCACCGCGAGGAACGGCACCGCCAGGCGGGCCGCAAGGATCAAGGCATGCAAACGCATCGAGATGACTGCGGAGCAGCGCGACAGCAACGCCGTCATGGTCGCCAGATCGTAGCCGCCGGTGAGCAGCGCCGGCGCGGACTTGCAGCGCCGGATCACCGTGATCGCGGCCTCGGCGTCATGCGGGGGCTGCAAGGGCACGAAGACGACGTGCGCGCCGTGGCGCGAGGCCAGCCGGTCGCACACCGAGACGAGCCGCTCCGTGACCTGGTCGAGGGCCGGACCGCGCCGCACGACGACGGCGACGACGTCGCGCAGGTCGTCGCGCAATCCCTCGCGCACCAACGCGGCGCGCGCTTGCGGCGACTCTGCGGCATCCGCCAAGAAGACCGGATCGGCGCTCAAGCGCACCTCGACGCCCGGAAGCAACGCTTTGAGAGTTCCTTGGCTGAGCTCGTCGCGGACGCACGCAAGATCGACGCGCGCACACGAACGCTTGACGACTTCTCGGCCGAAATAGTTGAGCGGTCCGATGCCTTGCGCGAAGATCGCAGCCTTGCGCCCGGCACGTTTTGCTTCGCGGATGACGCTGGCGTAATACAGCAGGCTGCGCAAACTGGTAGCGCTTTGCAGCAGGCCGCCGCCGCCGCTGACGGTGACGTCGGCGGCGCGCACCGCATCGGAGACGGCGCGCCACGCCATGCGCGGGACCGCTTGCACGCCGTACGTGCGGGCCGTCTGCTCCGGGCTCTCGGACAAGACGACGAGCTCGTCCATCGGGCGGCGGCGGCGCCATTGCTCGACCATGACGTCGAGAATCGCCTCGTCCCCGAAATTGGCGAAGCCGTAGTAGCCGGAGAGCAGCAGGCGCGCCGGCCGGTCGCTCATGCGCGCCTCATCATGGTCCGGGCGCGGGGAGCGCGGTGCGCAGACGCCGGTACAGCCACTGCAGCACGATGCCGATGAGCGCGCCGACCACCAGTCCGTTGAACAGGCGCAGCACGCTGATGATGAGCGGCGTGTGGATATGCGAGAAAGTGTCGAGCACGTCCGAGAGCCCGATACCTGCAGCGATGATGATGATCCAGCCGATCGCGCGGCGATGCGCGGGCAGGAGCGCCGGCAACAGCATCAACGCCGGAAAGCCAAGCAAGAACTCCTTGAAACGCGGGCGCGCCCCCAGCAATGTGGTGAGGAATCCTCGCAGGTGCGTTTCGAAATCCGACACGCCGATATCGGGCTGATTGCCCGAGCGCATCAGCAGGAGCACCGCGCCGCCCGCGAGCGCGAATCCCACCAGCAGTTGCCACAGTTTGACCGGCGCTTCGCCCGCCTGGGCGGGCTTGACCGCATTGCCGAAGAGCGGCGCGAAGGCATACAAGATCAGCAGCGCGATCGGCGGCACGACCAGCAGCGCTTTGACGCCGAAGAACTGTTGGACCTCGAGCATGAACGTGGTCTGCGCGAGCAGGCCCACGACGAATAGGCAGCCCAGCAGGGCCACGCCGACGGCGGTCAGCGTGCAGCGCAATCCGTCTGCCGCGTTCGCCGACCAGGTGTCGCCCGGCGGCGCCGGACCTTTGAAGAAGCGCGCCATCGTCGTGCCCGCAAGCACCGCGAAGGTCAGAGCGCCGCCAAGCGCCCAGACGCGCCGCGTGATGTCGTCGTGCCCGACGGCGCGCAGCCCCCAGAATGCGGCGAGCGTCACCACGTAGCACGTCCAAGCGAACCAATCGCGCGACCAGCCATAGATGTCGAGCAGCAGCAAGAAGCCTGCCGTCACGCCGAGCGCGGCAAGGCAGTAGAGCACGTCGAGCCACAGGCCGCCGAAGTCGACCAGCGTCGACGGGCGGCCGAGATAGAAACCGTTCGCGACCAACCCGTCGCGCAGGCGATGCAGCATCTCGAGGTTCGTCTGCTGCGCGGTGAGCGTCTTGTACGTGCCGTCCTTTTCATGCACTTGCGCGAGGTGCGGGAACGGCCGCAGGTAGACGACGCGGATGTTGCGCTCCCGCACGCCAAGGATGTAACGCGCGATCACCGTGTCAAGATCGAGCTTGTCGAGCTCGAGCCGCGAGATCGCCTGCACGCGCACCGTCAAGCCTGGGATCTTGCGGCCGAGCGTGTCGCCGCCTTTTTGGAACTGCGTCGGATCGTACGCCTCGACGTTGCCGAACAACGCGTGATACTGCGCGTCATAGCGCCGGAATGCGTCCGCGGTCGCGTCGAGGTTGTAGGGGAAGCCGAGCACCTCGTTGCGCAGGCCGAAGAAGATGACCGTGCCGATCGTGTCGCCGGCCAGCATCTGGCGGAAGACGACGTCGATGTGATCGGCATCGAGCCGTTCGTTGTTCTGGACGCGCGGATCGATCAGCAGCCCGAGCGCGTGCGCCTGATCGATGTTCTCCTGCGGTATCCCCAGTCCCAGATTGTTGAAGTAGTCGATCTGCGTGCGCACCTCGAGCAGCGCCGGCATCGTCTGCCGCAGGACGATGACGTTGCGCGGCTCGAGCTGGTTGCGCAGCACGGTGACGTAGCGGTCGAGCGTGGGCCGGTCGAACACGAGGATGTACACCGCGCCGGATTCGAGCGCGTTCGAACGCACGAGCGACGCGAGCAGCGCGTCGGTCAGCGGCGACGTGCGCGCGGCGTCGATGATCTGCTGGCCCGTCTGCGCATAGGCGTGGTCGCCCAGGTTGATGCGGTTGCCGAGCTCTTCGTAGATGGCGAGCGAGGTCAAGCCCGCGGCCTTCATGAGCCGCAACAGGCCGTTCTGATCGTAGCCGTACGCGCTCGTGAAGTCGGCGAGATCCTGCTGATCCATCGAGATCTCGACATACTTGCTGGCATGCTCGTAGCGCAAGCGCACCGCGGCCGCGATGAACGACGCCAGCGCCCCGATGATGACAACAGCAAGAGCCACGCGCTGCATGGCATTCGTGCGCATGGCTCTTCTGGTTTGAGTTCGGCCCGGTTATTGCCTGGTTTTGAGCCGCTCCGCCGCTTCGCGAATTTTCTTCGCGGCGATGTCGAGCGCAGTCGCGACCGAGTCCATCGTCACGCCGGCGATGTGCTCGCCCTTCTCGGCCGCCACGCGCGCGAATTCTTCGGCGCGCTGGCCGAAGCGGCCGCTTTGGAATTGATCGGCGACGTAGTCGCCGGGCCACTGCCACGTTCCGGCGCGATATGCGGTCGCCAACGAATTGGCGCACGTCTGCGGCGTGCCCAGCGTCTCGAGATGCGCGCGGACGATGTCCGCATCGACCGTCCCCGAGCCGGCGGATTGCGCCTTGGCCCAGCAGGCGCTAAGGATGTCGTGATAGAGGCGGTCGGCGACCGCGAGCCGGGTGCTCGGGGCCAGCGGCAACGCGGCGCGCACGCGGTCGACGTAATCGTTGATGATCTCGGTGGCTTCGGGTG
>DATFYX010000056.1 GCA_035314825.1 Candidatus Eremiobacteraceae bacterium | reverse complement strand
TTGGTGCCCGCGACGCTGATGTCGGTATGGCCGAACGTGGCGCCGATGCTCGCATCCACCAGTAGGAGTGCCGTGCGATTGAGCTCGTTGTTCGAGCTCTCGTACGTGCCGTCGATCGAGTAGCTCAGGCCGCGCGTCTGCGCTTGGCGATCGAGCGCGAGCTGCGCTTTGTGCAGCGGGATGCCTTGCGCTTGCTGGAATGGTATGAGCGGCGGCGCGGCCGGATTGAGGAGCTGCGGGTCGCTCGTGGGGTACACCGAGTCGATGCCGTAACTCGCTTGCAGCGCCAGCGTATTCGTGATCGGCTGATCCGCACGCAGTTCAACGCCCGTGTAGTACTGTTGGCCGACGTTGCCCAGGAACGTGAGCGCACCGCTGGCGGATACGGTCTGAAACCCGGCGTTATCGATCAGCGTCCGGTACGCATTGACCGTGCCGGTCGTCGCCCGCGCGCCGTTGCCGAAACGATGCTCAAAGCCCAAATCGTATTCGACCGAGCGTTCGGTCTTCAAATCGGGGTTGAAGGTGAGCTCGGTCAGCAGCGGTGCGCGAAACCCAGTGCCGAACGAAGCGCGCACGACCGTGTTCGGCGGCGTCCAGACGACCGCGAAGCGCGGGTCGAGGCTCGTGCCGAAGGTGCTGAACGAGCTGTAGTATGCCGCCAGCGTGTAATGCAGGTATTGGCTCGAGCTCCACGTGTAGCGCCCGACGATCCAGCGCTCGATCGCGTATTGCGTCGTCGGCCCTGGTGCGAGCGCATCGGGCGCGTAGAGCCGCTCTCTGCGCAGGTCGAGCGAAAACGCGAGCGTCGCATCCGTCGGGCCTGGGAGCGCGCGTTCGTACTGAGCGATATCGTCGTCGACGCGGTCCGCATCGTTGATCAGATACGGGTTGAGATCCGGGCTGATGTTCTCGACCGATTGATTGCTGATGTTGGTGAGATGGCTGAAGGTGAACGTGGCCGGCGCGAGGCCGCTCGCGTCGCGCCGGCCCAAAGGCAGTTGCAGGTCAAGTCCGTACGCCGGTGCGGCGGTGAGCACGGCGGCGCCGGGCGCATTGATCGCGGTGAACGGAGCGTTGGGAGCGGTGTCGTTGGGATCGTCTGGCGCGCTCAAGGGCGCCGAGAGGTTGCGATACGCGGCGGTATCGCGGAACGTCGCCTCGATGAACCCGGCGCTGTTCTCGAGCGAGTAGCGGACCTTCGCAAGCGTCGTCGTGCCGTCGATGTTGGATCCGACGAGCGCGGTCTGCGCCGGCGTGCCGGGGCCGGACAACGCGATGGTGATCGGGTAATCGTAGATCTCACCTTGCGTGGTATAGCGGCGGTACAGGAGCGCGTAGCCGATGCGTTGATCGGTGCCGGTCGCGGCGATCGTCTCACCCGCCGAGTCGAACGTGCCGTACGACGCGCGGATGAGCGCGTGGTCCTGCGCGGTCGGTTCGATGGTGCGGAAATTGATCGCGCCGCCTTCGGAGTTCGCGCCGATCAGCGACGACGGCCCGACGCCATAGACGATCTGCACGCCGGCGAACTCAGCCGGATCGAGCAGCTCGAGGTCGAAATCACCGGTGTTCTCGTTGTTCACCTGATGGCCGTCGACGTCGACGATCGTCTCCGACGGATCCGGACCGCGTAACGCCGCGGTCTGCGGCATGCCCGGCGCGCCCCCGCCATTGCGCACCATGGTGACGTCGAGCTGCTTGCCGAGAACGTCGGTGAGCTGCGCTGCGCCTTGCGCGGCGAGCGCCTGAGGGTTGATGTCGGTGATCGGCGCCGAGGCCCGCGAGAGCGCGTTCGAGCCGTTGACGGTGACCGCGCCAAGCGTCGCGACCCCATTGGCCGCTGCGCGGGCGAGACTGACCACGACGCGGGTCGCCACGCCGGCCGAGACCGCGACTTGGCGATTGGCGATCGGCGCGAATCCCGTCGCGTGCACCTGCAAGCCGTATACGCCTTCGTCGACGCTTTGGATCGCGAACGCGCCGCGTGCGTCGGTCGAGACTTCGTAACGGTGCGCGGTGGAACGGAAGACGACGTCCGCGCCTGCTATGGCGACCCCGCTCGTGTCCGTCACGCTGCCTTCGATCGACCCGGCCGCCGCGATGGCCGGCGCGGCGCACAATGCGAGCAACCCTATTGTCATCAGAACCGGGCGTGGCCACATGTTGAAAGGACTTGGAAGCGTCCGGCATAAGCGCCTCCTCATACAAGATGAAAAATCACGTAGAAGGGATGTTGCTCGGGATGGTAGGCGTGCTCGCGTTCAGCATCACGCTGCCGGCGACGCGCGTCGCAGTCCCGCAACTAGGAGCTCCTTTCGTGGGCTTCGGGCGCGGCCTCGTGGCGGGTCTGCTCGCGCTACTCGTCGCGCTCGTGATGCGCGAACGGCTGCCGGACCGCCGGTACTGGAAGGGCATCGCAATCGTGTCGTTTGGCGTCACGATCGTTTTCCCGCTGTTCTCCGCGTTCGCGCTGCGCACGCTGCCGTCGGCGCACAGTGCGGTCGTGGTCGGTTTGTTGCCTGCTGCCACCGCGGTGATGGCGGTACTGCTGGCGGGCGAGCGGCCGCGTCTTCCGTTTTGGATCGCCAGCGGAGCGGGTGTGGTGGCCGTCTTGGCGTTCGCCGCGGTCGAGGGTGCCGGGAGGCCGCAGGTCGCCGATCTGCTGTTGTTGATCGCGGTCTTGGGCGGCGCCGTGGGCTACGCCGAGGGCGGGCGGCTGGCGCGCGCGATCGGCGGCTTTCGCGTGATCCTGTGGGCGCTGATCTTCTGTATTCCCGTCTTGGCGCTGCCGGTCGGTTGGATCTTGGCCACCTCCGGCGTGCCGCACGGTACGCCGGCCGCTTGGCTGTGGTTCGGCTGGGTCGCGCTGATCAGCCAGTTCCTGGCCTTTCTCCCCTGGTATCGCAGTCTGGTCTTGGCGGGCATCGCATACACGAGTCAGCTGCAGCTAGCTCAGCCGGTGCTGACGCTTGGCTGGTCGGTGATCATCCTGGGCGAGCACGTCAGCGCCTTGACCGTGGCTGCCGCGCTGTTCGTGATCGCCTGTACCGCTGCGACGCAATGGACGCGGCCGCCGAACACGGAAGTCCTCGCCGCCGAGGGTTGAATGAGAAAGCGGATCGTCGCTGCCGGAATCGCGCTGCTGGCGCTCGTGTTCGCCGTGCGCCTGTCGCCGTATGCCGCGCCGATCCGCGCGCGCGATCTGGTCCAGGATAGCCAAGCGGTCGAATTCACCGATCGCAACGGCTTGCCGCTCGGCACGCTGCTCGCCCGCGATCAAGAACACACGGCATCGGTGCCGCTCGATCGCGTCTCGCCGCTGTTCGTCCATGCGATCGTCGCCGCTGAAGACGCGCACTTCTACGAGCGCGGGCCTGTCGATTATCGCGCGCTCGGTCGCTCGGCGTTCGAGGCGCTGCGCGCGCGTCATTTCATCAGCGGCGGCTCGACCATCGCGATGCAGCTCGCGCGCATGATCAGCGGCGCCCCGAGCACCGTGCCCGGCAAAGTCGAGCAGATCTGGACGGCGTGGCGCGTGGCCGCGGGCATGAGCCGCGATCAACAGCTCGAGGCATACCTCAATCGCTTGCCGATGGGCGGCAACGTCTATGGCGTCGAGGCGGCGGCGCGCACGTATCTGGGCATCTCAGCGAACGATCTCGATCTGGCGCAGGCGAGCGCGCTTGCCGCGATCCCCAACGATCCGGTCGGCCTCGATCCGTATGCGCATTGGCCGGCGCTCAAGACGCGCCAAGCGTACGTGCTCGATCGGATGGTGAAAGCGGGCTACGTGTCTTCTGAGCAAGCCGATCGCGCGCGCGCGGAACAAGTCTCCTTGCAGCCGGCCAGCCGCGGCATCATCGCGGCGCCGCACTTCCTGTTCTGGCTGGGCGCGCAGCTGCCGGCTCATACGACGCGCGTGCGCACGACGATCGATCGCCCGCTGCAGCAGTTCGTGGAACGGCAGGTGCGCGACGTGATCGGCGGCTTGCGCACGCGCAACGTGCAGCACGCGGCCGTCGTCGTGATCGACAATCACACCGGCGAGGTGCTCGCGTACGTCGGCTCGCCGGATTATTTCTCCGATGTGCACCAAGGGCGCAACGACGGCGTGCAGGCGCTGCGCCAGCCGGGGTCGACGCTCAAGCCGTTCCTGTACGAGCTGGCGCTCGAGACGCGCGCGATCCATCCGAACACGATCCTGGCCGACGTGCCGGCGCGTTACGCGATTCCGGGCGCGAAGCTGTACAGCCCCATAGACTACAGCCAGACGTTCCAGGGTCCGGTGCGGGTGCGCATCGCATTGGCCGATTCGCTCAACGTGCCGGCGGTGCGCGTGCTGGAAAAAGTCGGCGTCGCTCCGTTTCTCGACCGGCTCCATCAGCTCGGCTTCACGCATCTGACGCACGACGCCGATTACTACGGGCTTGGGCTCACGCTCGGCGGCGGCGAAGTGAGTCTATGGGAATTGACGCACGGTTATGCGACGATCGCGCGGCGCGGCCGTGCGGTCGATCTCGTGACGTGGTTTCCGAATGATGGTAGAGGAAATGACGGTCGAATGAACTCGACCGCTCCATCAGTCGTGGGCGATGTTGGGTTGTGGGAGCTCGTGACCGACATGATCAGCGACGAGCACGCGCGTGCCCAAGCCTTCGGCGTCGCGTCTGCGCTCGACATGCCTTTCGCGGCGGCGGTCAAGACCGGCACGTCGTCAGATTTCCGCGACACCTGGACCGTCGGCTTCACGACCGATTACACGGTCGGCGTATGGGTCGGCAATTTCAACGGCGATCCGATGCGCCGGCTGTCCGGCGTGGCCGGTGCGGCGCCGCTGTGGAACCGCATCATGCTGCACTTGCACGAGCAGCGCGATCCCGCCCCATTCCCCGCACCCGCGGGCATGGTGGCGCGGCGCATCTGCGCGCAGACCGGATACAGGCCGACGCCCGATTGCGATACGGTCGTGTCCGAATACCTGTGGCCTGAGGATCTGGCGACCTACGAGCGTCCGCAGCGCGCCGCGTCGTTGCCGCGCGAGTACGACGAGTGGCTCGCGCTGCAGCATCGCGTGCCATCGGCGCCGAGCGGCTTTCGGATCGTCGCGCCGCGCGAGGGCGATTCGTACTTGGTGCGTCCTGCTGCGATCGGCAAGCAACGGTTGGAATTGCAGGCGGCTGCAATGCCGGGCCAACGCGTCGAGTGGCGCATGGACGGCCATCCGTTCGCGA
>DATFYX010000055.1 GCA_035314825.1 Candidatus Eremiobacteraceae bacterium | reverse complement strand
GGCGATCGCGGAGAGCCCGGACGTCGACAAGATCGCATTCACCGGCGGCACCAAGACGGGCCGCTCGATCATGCAAGCCGCCACCGGCAACCTGAAGAAGATCTCGCTCGAGCTCGGAGGCAAGTCGCCGAACATCGTGTTCGCAGACGCCGACTTCGACACCGCAGTCGACTACGCGCTGTTCGGGATCTTCGCCAATGCGGGGCAGGTGTGTTCGGCGGGTTCGCGCCTCCTGGTCGAAGACTCGATCCACGACAAGTTCGTCAAACGCCTGGTGGAACGCGCGCGCCGGATCTCGATCGGCGACGGCTTCGATCCGAAGACCGAGATGGGTCCGCTCATCAGCCGCGCGCACACCGAGAAAGTCGAAGCGTACATCAAAACCGGCATCGAGGAGGGCGCCAAGCTCGAGACCGGCGGCAAGCGGCCGCCCGGCGAGCTCAGCCAGAAAGGCAACTTCGTCGAGCCGACGATCTTCACGAACACCACGCCGGACATGCGCATCGTCAAGGAGGAGATCTTCGGACCCGTGCTCGTGGTGCAGCGCTTCAAAGACGAAGCCGAAGCGGTCAAGCTCGCCAACGACACCGTCTACGGGTTGGCCGGCGCGGTCTTCACCAACGACATCGCAAAAGCGCACCGCGTCATCAGGAAGCTGCGCGCGGGCATCACCTGGATCAACACCTATCACCCGACCTATAACGAAGCGCCGTGGGGCGGATACAAGCAATCCGGCATCGGGCGCGAGCTGGGCACGTACGGCTACGACCAGTACACGGAAGTGAAGCAGATCAACATCAACCTGGCGGTCGAGCCCAGCGGCTGGTTCGCGGACAAAGACAGGTAGCGATGGCGACGGTCACCGGGGTGACGCACCACGCGCTGCCGATCGCGGGCGAGCGCCGTCGCACGGCAAGCGCACAGCCGATCATCAATCCGTACGACGGCTCGACGGTCGCCACCATCGGCGTCGCCACCGACGCCGATCTCGACGATGCGATCGCAGCCGCGGTGCGCGCGTTTGCCGGCTTTCGGGCATGGCCGCGCTACAAACGCAAAGAGCTGCTGCTCGGCATCGCTGCGCGCCTGCGCGAGGGGCGCGACGCGTTCATCGAGCTCATGATCGCCGAATCCGGCAAGCCGCGCACGTACAGCGGCGTCGAAGTCGACCGCGCGGTCACCACGTTCACGCTTGCGGCAGAAGAGTCGACGCGCACCGGCGGCGAGGTGCTGCCGTTGGACCTCTCGGCGGCGACGGTCGGGTACACCTCGATCGTGCAGCGTTTTCCGATCGGCGTGGTGGCGGCGATCGCGCCGTTCAACTTCCCGCTCAACTTGGTCGCGCACAAGCTCGCGCCGGCGTTCGCGGTAGGGAACACGGTCGTGCTCAAGCCGCCGCCGCAAGCGCCGCTGTCAGCCCTCATGCTGGCTGACGTGTGCTTCGACGCAGGCCTGCCGCCCGACGCGCTCTCCGTGGTGCACGCGCCGATCCCGGTCGCAGAACGTCTCGCCACCGACGAGCGCATCGCCATGCTCTCGTTCACCGGCTCTGCCAAAGCCGGCTGGCATCTCAAGAGCATCGCCGGCAAGAAGAAGGTCGTGCTCGAGCTCGGCGGCAACGCGGGCGCGGTCGTCGCGGCCGACGCGGATCTGGCGTGGGCGGCGAAACGTTGTGCCCTCGGCTCATTCGCGCAGTCGGGCCAGGTGTGCATCAAGGTGCAGCGCATCTTCGTCGAACGGCCCGTGTACGATCGCTTTGCGCAGCTATATCGCGAGGAGACCAAGGCGTTGGGCGTCGGCGACCCCGCGCAGGCGGCGACCGTAGTGGGTCCGCTCATCGATACCGCGAGCGCGGACCGCGTCGAATCGTGGATCGGCGAAGCGGTGAGCGCGGGCGCAACCCTGGTCTCCGGCGGCGTGCGCCACGGCAACGTCATCGAGCCGACGATCCTCACGCAGACCAAGCCCTCGATGAAAGTCGAAGCCGAAGAGGTGTTCGGACCGGTGGCCACGCTCAGTCCGGTGGATTCCATCGACGAGGCGTTCGCGCGCGTCAACGAGACGCGCTACGGGCTGCAGGCGGGCGTGTTCACGTTCGACGTGCGCATCATCGCGAAAGCATTCGAAGAGCTGCAAGTGGGCGGCGTGATCGCCAACGACTATCCGACGCTGCGCGTTGACAACTTCGCGTACGGCGGGGTCAAGGACAGCGGTTTCGGACGCGAAGGCGTCCGCTACGCGATGGATGAGATGACCGAGCTGAAGACCCTGGTCGTGAAGTACCGGTGATACCGGTGATCCGGCGCTGATGCAGGCGCCGCGGCGCTCGATCCTCCAGCGGCTGATGGCGGTTCAGCCGCTTTCGCGTGTGCGGCCGGAAGAAGAAGGCCGTCCGACTCTGCGCCGCGTGCTCGGCGTGCCTGCACTCATCGGCATCGGACTCGGAACGATGCTCGGCGGCATCTTCACCACGATGGGATCGGGTGCGCAGGCCGCAGGTCCTGGTGTCATCCTGGCGTTTGTGTTCTCCGGTGCCGCCTGCGTCTTCGTGGCCCTGTGCTACGCGGAGTTCGCCTCGATGGTGCCGGTCGCGGGCAGCGCATACACCTACGCGTACGCGACGCTCGGCGAATTCATCGCGTGGATCATCGGCTGGGACCTGATCCTCGAGTACGGGATCTCGGCCGCGCCGGTGGCGTCGTCGTTCTCCGGCTACGTGCAAGAAGGTCTGCAGAGCATCAACATCTCGCTGCCCGCGTGGATGCAGAGCGCGCAGCTCGCGACTTCGTGGACGCCCGCGGCGATCGGCTCGTGGCACTTCGGAGCGCTGCACGTCGACCTCGCAGCGTCACATTATGACATCATCGCCGCGGTGGTCGTGCTGCTGATCAGCCTGCTTCTGGCGATCGGCATCAAAGAGTCGGCGGGCGCCAACGCGATCTTCGTCTGGGTGCAGGTCGCCGCATTCATCATCTTCTTCATCGCGTGTTTTTCGGCACTGCATCCGGCCAACTTCACGCCGTTCGCGCCCAACGGCTTCCACGCGATCGTGCGCAGCGCGGCGCTCGTGTTCTTCGCCTACATCGGCTTCGACACCGTGACGGTCGCCGCCGAAGAGTCGCGCAACCCGCAACGCGACGTGCCGATCGGCGTCATCGGCTCGCTGCTGATCGGCGGCATCCTCTACATACTGATCTCGGTGTTCACGGTCGGGGTCGTCCCATGGCAGCACGTCGACGTCAACTCGGCGATGGGCCAAGCCGTGCGGCTCGCGGGCAACAACCACTTCTTCGTGGCGGCCGTGACCGCCGGCGCGATCGCCGGCACGACCAGCGTCATGGTCACGTCCCTGCTGGGCCAGACGCGCATCTTCTACGTGATGGCGCGCGACCGCATGCTGCCACCTGCCTTTGCGGCGATCCATCCACGTTTCCGCACGCCCGCGCGCATGACGGTGATCACCGGCGTGATCGTCGCGTTCCTGGCGCTCATCGTGCCGCTCGAGAAGCTGCTCGAGCTGGTGAACATCGGCACGCTGTCGGCGTTCGTGATCGTCAGCATCGGCGTGTTCGTGCTGCGCTTCGTCGCGCCGCACGCGCATCGCCCGTTCAAGGCGCCATTCGGACTCGCGATGTCGGTGCTGGGGTGCCTCTCGTGCCTGTGGATGATGATAGCGCTTCCGGCCGCGACATGGATACGCTTCGTCGTTTGGTTCCTGATCGGCGTGGTCGTCTACGCGGTCTACGGCTATCGCCACAGCTTGCTGCGCAACCCGCCGCCCCCGGCGGACGTGCCGGCCGCGGTCGAGGCGGACCCCGTTACTTAGGTCACTCGCCCCGTTTTCGGCTTGACATCGAAAGCCGCGCGTGCGCCGCGGCGAGCAGCGCATTCGCGGTGATGCCGTCGTCAGGACACAATGCGGCTCCGAGCGATGGTTTGCCGGCGCCGCCGGTGCGTTTTCGTAACGCCGTCGTGAGCCGCGATGCGACGCGGCGTACGTGCGCGCTATCGGCACCCGCGAGAATCGCGATACAGCCGCGCGCGGTGACGCAGACCTCATCACCGTCGCGCAACAGACCTGACAACGCCTGCGCGGTCGCTTCCGCCGCTTCGCCGGGGACCGATACGGCTAGCACGCCGAATCCTATGTCGCTGGCGCGATACCAGGCGAGTTCGTCTGCGAGCAGCGCTGTCGCGTCCGCCGGCTGCTGCTGCACGAGCGGTCGGGAAATCGCGCGTAGCCGGCGCGTCGCATCGGACCGAACCGATCGGGCTGGGTCTCTGCCCGACGCCGGTGGTCGGTCGAGTAAACTCGACCGCTCCATGTCCGCGGGGGGCGAGCCGTTCAGCATGTCGAGCCACGCCTGCGGCAGTTTGCCGGCGAGATAGTCGCTGCGCGGAAAGACCACCACGTTTGAAGGCACGCGCGCCGAAAGCGTCGCCGCATCCTCCGCTGCGATCGCGACTCGCGCGTCGGCGAGCAGCGCGACGATCGCGTCCGCGACGCTGCGCTCGCCTGCGCGCAGCGGCAGGACACACGCGGAGAATCCGTAGGTGCCATCCGCTGCGGCGCGCAGCGTCGCATAGCGGGATGAATGATGGACGCGGTGGCCGCACGCAGCGAGCGCGCGGCCCGCAGCGCGGCAGTCGGCGCATGGCCGGGTTCCGTCGCAGGCCAAGCAGGCGACATTGACGTTGAGCGAGGACGAGGACATACGATGGCGCTTCACCGCGCCGCCGCCGTGGGCCTCGCGGCGCCGGCGAGCTCCGCGCAGGGCGGCCTGTTCCCGACGACGAGGCTTTGAAACCATACCCTCACGAACAGGTATGTAGTAGCGCGTTCTCTAGAACGCGCCCGTGCGGGTTCAAAGAACCCGCTGCTACACAAGAGGATATCTATGAACGTCGCACCCGAAGCCACCGAGATCATCAACGATTACGTCGACCGCGTGCGCGCCGCGTTGCCGCTGGCCCCGAGCACCCGGCTCGCGGTCGCCGACCGCCTCTATCACGACATCCTTAGCGCCTGCTGGGCCAAGGCGCAATCCG
>DATFYX010000054.1 GCA_035314825.1 Candidatus Eremiobacteraceae bacterium | reverse complement strand
GACGCCGGTCAGCTCGGCCGGATCACCGGGACCGTTGCTCACCACCAAGCCGTCCGGCTTCAACTTGAGCAAGTCCTCGAACGACGCATCGAACGGCGCTTCGATGACCTCCGCGCCTGCCGCCGCCAAGCAGTCCGCGATGTTCTCTTTAGCGCCGCAGTCGAGCAGCGCGACGCGCACCTTGCCGCCGTGGCGGTCGAGCTGGCTGCCGCTCTCGACGGCGCGGACGAGCTGCGGCGTCGTCGGTGGCGCGGAAAGATAGCGTTGCAGCGCCGCGGGCGCATGCCTGATGGCCTCGTCGCCGAGCGCGAGCACCGACGCCATCGTTCCCGCCTCGCGCAGGCGTATGACCAGCGCGCGCGTGTCCACGCCTTCGATGCCGCGCACGCCGCTCGCCGCCATCCACTCGTCGAGCCGGCCGCTGCTGCGATAGTGGCTGGGATGCTTGCTCAGGCGTTTGAACACCGCGCCCGCACAGCAGATCGTCGCGTGTTGCCTGACGCCGGGGTCGACGCCGTAGTTGCCGATGAGCGGGTAGCAGAACACGATGATCTGCCCTGCGTACGAGGGATCGGTCAGCGCCTCTTCATAGCCGGTCACGCCGGTGAAGAACACCGCCTCTCCCAAGGCGGTGCCGTCCGGTCCGACCGCGGCGCCTTCGTACGCCGCGCCGTCGGCGAGCAGCAGGAGCGCCGGCCGCCTCACGTGCGCCGTTCCTTGGCGGCCAGTTCGGGCGTAGTGCGCGCCGGCTGGCGCGCTTCGCTCGCGCCGGCGCGCGGCTCATCGGCGAGCCGATAGACGATCGCGCCGCCGACCACGGTGAGCGCGGGCCGCACCTTGAACGTGCGCCCGGCGAACGGCGTGACTTTGCCCAGCGAGCGGAAGTTGCTTGGTTCCACCGTCCACGGCCTGTCGAGATACAGACCGGTGATGTCGGCCGGCGCGCCGACCGCTAACGTGCCGCCGCGGACGTTGAGCAGTGCGGCGACATTGCTGGAGAAATTCCCCACCATCGTCTTGAGCGGCGCGTCGGGCAGTGCGTCGAACGTAGCGGCCACGGCGGTCTCGAGCCCCGAGAAGCCGACGCAGGCGTGGGAGAGCGGCGGCTCTTTCTCCGCCGTCGCGTGCGGGGCGTGATCGCTGGCGAAGATGGTGACCGTGCCGTCGAGCACGGCCTTGCGCAGCGCGGCGACGTCGGCGGCGGTGCGCAGCGGCGGATTGACGCGCATCGCCGCGTTGAAATTGAGCAGCAGCTCGTGCGTGCATTGCAGGTGGTGCGGCGTGACTTCGGCGGTCACACGCACGCCGGCGCTGCGCGCCCAGCGGAAAACGTCCAGCGTCATTCGAGTGCTGACGTGGCACAGATGCCACGCTTTGCCCGTCGCCTGTGCGACGAGCAGATCGCGTGCGGCGATCGCCGCTTCGGCGAGCGCCGGCGAGCCGGGCACGCCTAAGAGGTCGCTCACCTCGCCCTCGTGCATGAGCGCATCGGCGAAGCTCGGGTCTTCGCAGTGCGACAACATCGGTTGCGGCAGGTCGGCGATGAGCTTGGCGGCGTGGTAGAGGGTCTTGAGGGACTTGGTGGCGTTGCCGTCGTCTGAGAACGCGACCGCGCCTGCAGCCGCCATCGAGCGCAGCGCTGCGAGCGCTTCTCCTTCTCTTCCTCTTGTGACCGCCCCGATGGGATAGCAGCGCACGCTGCGCATGGCGGCCGCGTCGCCGATGAGGCGGGTCACTTTAGCCGCGTCGTCCATCGCCGGGCGCGTGTTCGGCATCGCCGCAACCGCGCTGAAGCCGCCGGCGGCAGCGGCCGCAAGCGCGGTCTTGAGCGTTTCCTTATGGGTCTCGCCGGGCTCGCGCACGTGGACATGCGGATCGATGAAGCCGGGGCAGAGCACCATGCCCGCGCAATCGACGCGCTCGGTGTGCGGATCGGCGGCTGAGGGCGCGCGGTCGAGCAGTGCGGTGACGACGCCGTTGCGCACGACGATGGTGCGTATCGCGTCGAGACCGAGCACCGGATCGACGACACGCGCGCCCACGAAGTCGCGGTTTTCGGCCTTAAGCATGAGGCTCATCGGGCGCGCCCCGCGAGCGGCCGCTCAAGACCGCGCAGCACTCGTTCAAGCACCGCCATGCGCGCGTAGACCCCATTGGCCACCTGACGCTCGATGCGGCTGCGCGGATGCGTGACCAGCTCATCGGCGATCTCCAACCCGCGGTTGACCGGTCCAGGGTGCATGATGACGGCGTGCGGCGGCAGTTTGGCGAGCCGAGCCGGCGTCAGCCCATAACCCGTGGCGATGTCCTCGAACGGCGGCAGCTCACTTGCGTCGCCTCTTTCCTTTTGAATGCGCAGCAGCATGAGCGCATCGGCGGTCGGCAAGCACGCGTCGAGATCGGTCGCCAGATCGGCGAAGCCCCACCCCGGGGCCGAAAGCGTCAGCAGCAGCGGCGGGCCGCACAGCGTCACGCGCGCGCCGAGCAGCCAAAGCGCGCGTGCGGACGAGCGAGCCACGCGACTGTGGCGGATGTCGCCCGCGATCACGAAGCGTCGGCCTTCCAAACTGCCGAGCTCTTCGACGAGCGTCATCGCATCGAGCACGCCCTGCGTCGGATGCGCGTGCCAGCCGTCACCGGCGTTGATGACCGCGCCGGAGAAGTAGCGCGCGAGCGCGTGCGGAAATCCGCTCTCTTGATGGCGCACCACGATCGCATCGGCGCCGAGCGCGGCGATCGTGCGCGCCGTGTCCTCGAGCGTCTCGCCTTTGGACATCGACGATCCGCCGGTGTCGAACGCGAGCCAGTGCGCGCCGAGCTGCTGCGCCGCGAGCGCGAACGAGTTCGCGGTGCGCGTGCTGGGCTCGAAGAACATGCCGAGGATGGTGCGTCCGCGCAAGCGCACGCCCGCGTCGGGGACGCCCTTCTTGAACGCGTGGGCGCGCACGATCAACGCCTCGAGTGCCGGCCGTTGGACGTCGTCGAGGTCGAGGAAATGCGCCGGACTCGTCATTTGGGTCCGTACAGGACGACGCGATCGGCGTCGTTGGCCGTCCCATGCAGCTCGACGGCGATGTGCTCGACGCGCGACGTGGGCACGAAGCGCCCGCAATAATCGGCTTGGATCGGCAGCTCGCGCAGGCCGCGGTCGACGAGCACGCACAACCGGGCGGCTTGCGGCCGCCCCATGTCGGTGATCGCGTCGAGCGCGCTGCGGATCGTGCGGCCGGTGAAGAGCACGTCGTCGACGATGACGACTTCTTTGCCGGCGACGTCGTCCGCGATGTCGCTTTCAGGCATCTCGCGCTGGGCGGCGTCGTCGCGGTACAGATTGATGTTGAGGAATCCGATGGCGACGTCG
The DNA here is from genome assembly GCA_035314825.1 of Candidatus Eremiobacteraceae bacterium. Classification (NCBI taxonomy): domain Bacteria; kingdom Bacillati; phylum Vulcanimicrobiota; class Vulcanimicrobiia; order Candidatus Eremiobacterales; family Candidatus Eremiobacteraceae; species Candidatus Eremiobacteraceae bacterium. The sequence continues at coordinate 752 of DATFYX010000054.1, read as the reverse complement.
ACGCCGGTGCGGCGCTTGATCTCGGCATGGATGCGGCGGACTAGGTTCTCGCCGCCTTTGCGGATCCCGATCAGCAGCAGATTGTCCGAGGCGCCGTTGGGTTCGATGATCTGCTGGGCCAGGCGCTCGATCGTGCGCTGCAGCTGCGCAGCAGAAAGCACGACGCGCTTTTCCTGCAGCGTGTCGTCCCGCGTCGTCCTCACTCTGGTCTCCAGCCCTTTCGCGTTAATGGTGCACGAGCCGGACTTGGGTATTCTTGGCTAGGCGTATTCGGGCCTGCCTGGCCGCTCGTTTTCGACGCGTTTCCACGTTAGTAATGGGTACGCTATACTATAGAGCATAGAAAAGCGCAGAAGACGCACCGATCCTCTCGAAGGGAGATCTACTGAGGTGAGTTCTCGAAAACCGCTCCTGATAGGAGTCGCCGCCCTCCTCGTCGTCGCTTGTGCAACGGCGCCGCGGCCGTCCCTGGGCGCCACGGACGCCCAAACGAACGCGTGCCGCAATCGGGTAGTCCAGACATATCCCGGGACCAATCCGTCCAACGTCGGCATCAACCAGATCTGGGAGTCGAACGGCAGCGTTCGGCTCGATTGGTCTGCCGGCGGCAACGCGAGCGGATTATGTGTCATCGGACCACGCAACGAGGTATATCAGTTCGTGAACAATGCCCCCGCGTGGCAGAACGGTTCGACGTGGCAGGCACCCAGCGGCAATCAAAACTTCGGCAACGTGCCGGGCCTCGGACAGTT
>DATFYX010000053.1 GCA_035314825.1 Candidatus Eremiobacteraceae bacterium | reverse complement strand
TTCGTCGAGGTCGATGTCGAGTTGTCGTCCAAAAGCAGCGCTAAGGCGGCGATGAGATGCATGTGTCCATCCTCCTTGTGGTCGCGCTGTTGCCCCCGGGTGCGCCGCCGACCTTCAGCGTGCGGTCCCTCAGTACGGCGTGCATAGCGGGTCGCCGATGACGACCTCTTTCCACACGATCTCCGACAGCCCGGCCCAGAACGATTCGCCCAGCGTCCTGCCTGCGGTATACGCCGCGAACACGCTCGGAGGATCGGGAATCGCGTTGAGATACGGCTCGGTGACATCGCCGTGCACGCCGGTGACCCCTTGATGGATCAGATCCGCGATCTGGCTTTGGCCGCCGCCCGGGGTGCGGATGTTGCTCGCCGACGTGCTCACCGCCGTCTCGGCGATGCCGCCCGGCACGAAGGTCAGCGCGTGATAGGCCGCGGCCGAGAAGTGCGCATCGTTGCTGCCCCAGCTCACATAACCGATGAGCGGGTTGGGCGGTGCCACGAATGCGATCGTGTTGTCGATCTGCGCGTCGAACCCGGCAGCCGCGAGCTGCGTTTGCGCGGTCTGCATCGCGGTGTTGAAGACGGTGTAGCCGTCGCTCTTGGTCGGGTCGACGTCGAAGAAGAACTCGCCGTGCGGATGCGTGCCGTCGCACTTGAGGCCGTTGGAGATGAGGCCGTTGACATCGGCCACCGATCGCCCGTCCAAGCGCGTGACCAATACCATGTTGTACGTATCTGACGAAAATGGCGTCGTGGACCCGTAGTACGGATTGAACGCGGCGCCGCTGCCGGGGAACGCGCCTTTTGCCTGGGACATGATGCCGTCCACGCTGTAGCCGCTGAACGAACCGCCGCCGTTGACCAAATACGGCGTGCCGTACATCATGACGACGAAATCGATGCGCGTGCCGGCGTTATGGAGCGTCTTGATCGCGCTGGCCACCGGCGCGAAAAGGTTGGTCTGCAGATCCGGTGTCTGCGCGATCGTGAACGTGTTCGGGTCGCTCGAGAGCGCCACCGAAACGAGATTGCCGGCCGGGATGTGGCGGCCCATCATATAGGTCTGCGCGAGTTGGACGCTCGCGGGTACGGCGCTATTGGCGACCACTAACACGTGGACGTTCGCCATGGGCGTCGGCGCGGACGTGGGCGGAGCGGGAATGCCGGGAACGTTCTTGCCGCCGCCGCCGCTTGCGCAGCCCGATATGAAGATGGCGGCGAGCAACCATGCCGCCCACCCGCAAGACCGATCCAGGCGCATCTCCACCCTCCAAGCCTACCTGCACGCGCGGTGCAAAGGCAAGTGACAAACGACAAGGGCGACCCGTGCGGCCACCCTCATCGTCGCATCTCCCGAGCTGCGCTCGAGTGCAAGGCCCGGCGCTTAGAGTCCCGAGACCTGGCGTCCTTGCAGCGCGAGCGACACCTTGTTCTGCAGGTTGTCGAGGTGTGCGCGCGTGATCTCATCGAGCGAGCCCGAGTTGAGCGCGCTGCGCAGCGTGCCGGAGAGGCTGACGAGCTTCTCGCGCGCCAGCGCCTGTGCGTCGCTCGGCGTGCCCTTCGCGGGCGTGAGCGCCATGGCGATGAGCATGCGCGTGTACTCCGCCTGGAGATTGCGCGTGAGCAGCGGTACGTCCGACAGACCTCGCGTGCGCAGATCGCCGTACACGCTGTCCTGCGTCCAATCGAAGAGATCCGTCAGCGACATCGTGCTGCCGGGTTTAGAGCGGATGCCGATCTCGTCGATGCGCTGCAGGCGCAGCGGCTGATACAGCGTCGCCAGCAAGTACTTCTGCAGGCCGCCGATGACTTCGACGATCGGCACGTCATGGCGCGCAGGTGGATCGTACGCCCAACTGCCGCTCTCCAGCGGCTCCCACTCCTGATAGGTCATGCGATTCAGAAGATCGGGCGGCAGGCTCATGGCCGTCGCCGAGAAGACGTAGCGATCCAGGTTCTGCCACGCGCGGCGCTGCGTCGAGCGCGCGACCGGCGTCAGCGGCGTTGGCGCGCCCGGATCACCCGGCCGCGCGCGCGAGAGGTATTCGCCGCCGATGTAGTGCTCGAACACGAGGCTGCAGCGATTGTATTCGCGCAAGATGAATCCGAACGCGGTACGCTCTTCTTGGTAAGGGTGTTCGGTCCGTGGGTAGCGCGAGTTCAGCTTGTCGAGCAGGCTGTGAGCGAGATCCATGCGCGTGTCGCACCACGAGATGTTGTCGTTGGTCAGATCGAACTGCACGACCCGTGGATCGATCGCGTGTGCGTCGTCCCACGAGACGTCTTCATCCGACGCGAAGCGGTACCACGGACTGGTGGATTGCGCCAACCACTGGTTCAGCGTCGTCAGCTCGTCATCGGGCGTGCGCGCGCCGGGAATCGGCGCGTACGCCCAGTGGATCGCGTAGTAGTCGTAGGGGCCAAGCGTGGTCATGAACAGCGCGCCGTGCGACTGACCCTTCGGCCAGAAGTTGATCGGATTGTATTCCATGACCGACGACGACATGCCGTGCTTGGCGGTGAAGTCGGCGCTCTTGACCTGCGCCGCGGTGAATGCTTCCGACCCGATGAAGTTGTGCATCATCCCCATGTCGTGGCCCACTTCGTGCAGCGTGCCGTCGATGAGAAAGTCGTCGATGTACTTCTGCGGCACGTCGCCGCTGGGCCAATCGCCGTTCAGGCGCATCGCGAGGGCGCCGAACCCGGCCTCGTTGCGCTTTTCCGCGCTGTAGTAGCGCTCGTTGGCGGAGAACGAACGGCCGCGCGACGCGTCGATGAAGAACGGATACGCCAAGTCCCCGAAATTCACGTAGTCGGCGTCGAAGATCACACCGGTGCGGAACTCCTGCCCGGTGCGCGGATCCCAATAGAACTGCGCTTCGAGGAATCCGCCGGCGTTTGAATCCGTCAGCCAGCGCAGAACGCTATAGCGCACGTCGTCGGCATCCCAATTCGGATCGTCCGGCTGGTCTTTGACCTGGACCGCATCGCTGATGCCGATCGCCGCGAACGCCTTGTTCCACTCGAGCACCGCGCGCCGGATCGCGCTGCGGTAGCGGTCCGGGATGGTGTTGGTCATGTAGAACACCATCGGGTGCTTGGCGGGCGAGAGCGCCGCGGTTGGATCGGTCTTCTGCATGTTCCAGCGCATGATGTAACGCTGTTGGCGATTGATCAGCTTGTCCGAACCGAAGTTGAGCCGGACGTTGTCGAAGAAGCCGATCCGATCGTCCGCGTAGCGCGGCATGTAATCGCCGTCCTTGGGCGGTTCGATGAAGTTGTAGTCGATGCGGAACTCGATGGCGCGCGGATCGGGCACGTTGTCGATGATCGAAGCGTCGTCGGTGGTCCAGGTCTGGCGCACGTCGATCAGCGTGTTGTCCGGGAACGATTTGGTGGGGCCGAAATACGTGCGGTCCGCGTCGAGATGGTAGAGTTTGCCGGGGTCGGGATTGCCGAGGGCGCCCTTGAGCGTATCGGCGAAATCGATCACGTCCCCGAGCAGCGGCGCTGCGTCGATGACGACGTCGCCGCTCTTATCGTCGGCGGCCACGACTTTGGTCACGCCGACCACCGATTTGGCGGTCTGATCCTCGACCGCGTGGGCATCGGGCGTGTTCGGCGGCGCGACGAAGATCTCGTTCGGGAAGAGTATGGCGATCTTGTCGTCTTGGCGCACGAAGCGCACGATGTGCGGCGAGAAGTAATCCGCGCCGCCTGCCGAGATGAAGTAACCGCCAAGACCGTTGCCCGGCACGGCGCTCAAGATGAAATCATGGCCGAGCTGAGAGGGCGTGAGCTCGAGGTAGACCTTCCCCGCCTTGCGCCAGACGGTGAACAAGCCTTTTTGCGGGCTGAGCCCGTCGGTGAATTTGGCAAGCGTGGCAGGCGCGGCATCGTCGTCCGCGCGCGACGCAACGGGAATCATCGCAAACGCGACGGCGAACACAGCCGCCGCGATGACAAACCGCTTCATGAGGGTATAAGACCTTTCGCTAAGGGAAGTATCGCCGCTGGCGTGTGATTCGGAGCTCAGACGTCCCGATACCTACTGGGGGTGACCCATGATCCGCAAACTACCGTCGGGCAAGTACCGGCTCTACTCGAGGAAGCTCAACCCGCGCACCGGCAAGCGCCGCAACCTGGGGACATTCGACACGCGCGCGGCCGCCGAGAAGCACGAGCGGGCGGTCCAATACTTCAAACGCCAGGGCTGACCGCGACGGCGTCATGTCGCGATGGGGCGAAAAGAGAGGCCGGCGGCACGCAGAGCCGCCGGCCTCATGGGCGTTCAGATCAGAGCGGCGTCACATCTTGATCTGGACGTTGAGGGTGGCGTTGAACGGAACGACCACGCCATAGGTTGCGCCGTTGTCGCCGGTAGCGTTGACGAAGTAGGGATACTTGAACTGCGGTTGGATCGTATTCCCAGGATTGTAGAAGTTGCCCACCGGCGGGAAGAACCCGGCGCTGTTGCTATACAGGCACCAGTGGTTGTCGTTCAAGATCCACGGCTCCTTAGATCCGCCGCTGCAGTAGTTGACGATGTTCGCCAGGTTGAGCTGGTACGAGACCCGAGGCGTCGCGGCATACGAGATGCCCATGTGCAAGCTGTACTGGTTCGGTTCAGTGAAGGCACCGGGTTGGTCGAATTTGCCGGTGTACGGATCCGGCATGACGAGGTTGCCCGTGCACGTCGGTGCGTCAGCAGCTAAGCCGCTGCCGCCGTACGGATAACGCGGGTCGCCCGTCGGCGAGCTAGCCGCAATACCCGTGCACGTGCTCGGATCGAAGCCGTATGTCGTCTCAGGTGCGCCGTACTTCTGTCCGCCATGGAATTGGAACGACGGAACAAACGCCCACTTGTCCTTCTTGTATTGGACGATGAGCGTCGCGACGTGCGGCACCACGTAGCTGAGCGACGACAGCTGCACGCCGACGGGAACGATGCTGTACGGCGCGTACTGCGCGGTCGAGCTGAGCAGCCCTTGTGCCGGTGCGTTGTAGTACGGATTCGCGACGCCGCCCACTTCGGTCGCTATCGCGTTGTTGCCGCCGTCCGTGCCGCACAGGCTTGTGGGGCTGGAGGACGGCACCGCACCGACGCATGCCGCGGTGAACGAATTGTAGTGCTGGATATCGATGTTGTCCTGTGCCAACACGGACTGGCCGGTCGGCAGCGGGTTGTACGTCACGTAGCTGTGAGTATACGTGTACGCCAGCTGGCCGGCGAACCCGTTGTTGTTGAAGTTGCCCATGTTGGTCAAGAACTCGAACCCGAGGTTGGTCTCGTTGCCGACGTTCAAGCCGGAGACGAACGCCGTCTGCGGGTTGATGTAGATCTGCTGGACCTGGTTGTTCGTCTTGCGCAAGAACGGCGTCAGCACGAGCGACGTCTGCGTGTTGGCGAACTGGTGCTCCCACGACAGGTCGTAGTTGTACGAGATCGACGGGCTTACGACGTGGTTAGGCGACGTGAACCCGTACTTGTAGAACAGCGACCCGAGCAGATGCTCGGGCAGGTCTTGGTCCAAGCTGTCGTACTGCTGGAACGCCGTGGCTGCCGGCTGAGAGTAGCGGCCCGCCGAGAAGCGCAGCACGTCGTTCGTGCCGAACGTATACGTTCCGCCGAACCGCGGCTCGACTTCGTTGTAGGTTATCTGGCCGCCGTTGGCCGTCGTGTCGGTCAGCGTCGCCTGCGAGTACCCGGCTCCGAAGGTGGAGCATGGTGTACCGGCCTGCTGGGGAGTGAGGCTCCCGGGCGGCGCCGTTTCGTCGAATGGGTTGCCACCGTTCACGAGCGGGTTCACGCACGACACGGCGTTCCAGGCGTTGAACCAGTACGGTCGCGTGCCGGTCCCCGTCGGCGTGTAGACGAACGTGTAGATATCATCCCGCACGCCGATGTTGAAGGTCAGGCGATCGTTCGGCTTCCAGGTGTCTTGCGCTGACACGCCCCAGAAGCGCGGCGTCACCGTGTTGAACGTGGCATAGGGACCGTTCTCGGAAACGTACCACGCGCAGGGTCCGCCGCAAGCGGTGCCGCTTGGCGCCGGGATGCCAACACCGGGACCGAAGAAGTTCCCGATCGACCCAAGGCAGTTGGCCCCACACGTCAAGTTGCCCAACGTCAGGTAGTTACCGCTTAAGTTTCCTGCGTTGGCGCTGGTCTTGAGGCAGGATGCCGGCACGCCAGGATTGTTGATGTTGTAGCAGATGCCGCTGGTCGGATTCGCGAGACTGACGAGTTGCGCCACATCGCCGCGCGCGCCCGACAGCGTGTTGAACATCTGCGTGTTGTTATCGCGCACCGTGCTCGCCGTCGAATACGTGCCTTCGATATTGAGCAGGTTCTTGGGCGAGAGCTGGTTGACGTAGTTGGCCGACGCGCCGCGCGTATGCGTCGACAGCTCGTAGTCGGGGGCGAGGGCGAAGTCCAGATTATAGGCCCCCATCGGGTCCTGGATGAACCACCACGAGTAGTCGATGTAACCATACACGCGCAGGTACGACGATGTGCCGATGTTGTGTTGATACTGGAGTTTGTAGATGGACAGTCCGTTGCTGTACCCTTCGTAACTGTTGCCCGGGATGTTCGTACCCGAGAACGAGGAGTTCAAGAAGGCGTTTCCTTCGTTCGGATAGGCGTAGGGCACGACGTTGTTGACCTGCCCAGGCGCAGCCGCAGTGAACAGCGTGCCGACAGGCGTCATGTATTGTGCGCCCGAGAAGAACAGCGGTTGACCCGGACCCTCGACAGTGCCGGGGTTCTGCGAGAAGAAGTTCGGGCCGCCGCCCCAATCGTTGGGGTTGTTGTAGAAATTCGTGTACAGCTGGAACGTGTCGTACAGCAGTTGGATGTCGTCCTTGCCGGTGTCGTTCTTATGCGGGATTCCGAAGTGGAAGTTGAAGACGTTTTCACGGTCTTGATTGTTCTTCGGCGTGAGGATGTTGATCGGACCGAGGTAATACCCACCTGGTCCGACCGGCTGGCCGAGAATCGAGTTGGCCGTGTTGTGATAGCATTTCACGAAATCCGACGGCACGGCGTCAGTACCGCAGCTGCCGCCGACCGTCGCCGACGGTGCCATGTCGTAGACCAAGCCGTAGGTCGAGTTCTGGCTGGCGCCGTTGTTCTCGTCGTAGTAGCGCGGGCTTTGGTTGACGATGCCCACGCCGACGTAGTACGAGAAGTTGCGGTTGGGCGTCGCGCCGCCGAACTCGACGCTGGCCTTGTTGTATAGGTTCGGCCCGCCAACGCCCAGGTCGACGTTGGCATAACCCGGATAGGTGCCGCTCTTGATGACCTGGTTGATGTAGCCGGCTAATCCCTCGCCTTCTGCTGTGGCCGGCGCCGCGCCAGTGTACAGCTGCAGCTCTTGCTGGCCGATGGCGGAGAGATTGCTCGACGCGTAGTTGTCGAACGACCGGTTCACCGGTACGCCGTCGAACTCGTAGCCCACCTGGTCGTAGTCGCCGCCGCGGATATTGACGACTTGGAACCAGCCCGATTGACCCGGTGGAACATACGCGCCGGGGAGCGCTGCGACGGCGGAGTAGCCTTGGTTGGCGCCGCCGCCGCCGCCGAGCACCGCGCTGCGCGCCTGCGCGGCCGAGTTGACCGAGTAGACGTTGGCAGTCGTGCCGGGCTTGATGAGGTCCGATGACGCACGCGACGTGACCGTCGCCAGAGTCTTGATCGACGGCTTCACGACGAGCGTGAGGTTTTGTACTTGGTCCGCCAGCACGGTGACGCCGCGCTGCACGAACGTCTCGATGACGCCTTCCTTGCTCACCGTCACGGCATACGTGTCGGGGATCAGCGAGACGAAACCGAAGTGACCGCCATTGTCGGTCGTAGTGCTTGAGGTCTGGCTCGCAGAGGACGCCGTGACCTTCGCTTGCGCGATGGGCGCGTGCGTTTGCTCTTGCAGAACTGTGCCATTCAACGATCCGGTGACGCCTGCCAGTGACCACGTTACCTGTGCAAGCAGCACCGCGATCGTCAAGAAGGCGGATCTGAGCAAACCTTTCATGGTCTACCTTGTTCCTTCTTGAAGAGCCCGAAGCGATATGATCCGTCGGCTCGCGAGGAGCGACGGATGCCGGGAGCGTCGGACCGCGCACGGGCGTTGTCGGTCCGCGCGTCCCAGCAAGTGAAGCGCGACAACCGAGCCATTGAGCGTTCCCGTGACGCCTGCCAGTGCCCATGTTCCCTGGATCAGGAGCGCGACGAGAACCGTGTGACCGTCTTTTCTCAATTCTCGATCGTCAGAACGGCGCGACAGCGCCGGTCACGCAGGCGAGACTGCGTCGACACCTTCGAAAGTAGCAGTATACGGCGCCGCCGTCGCTCACGTTTGGGCGGCCTTGTATACGAACGGACGAAAATTACGCTAGGCGGTGAGGCGGCTAGCGGGCCGCTAGGTCAAGTTGCGCAGGCTGCTTGGAGTCAGTCCCGTGACGCGCCGCACGCAGCGGGCCATGTGGCTCTGGTTTGCAAAACCGGCCTGGAGCGCCACGTCGCTCAGTGGAAGCTTGCTCTTCACCAGTAGGTCAATCGCGTATTCCACGCGGCTTCGGATGACATACTGATGAACGGGCACGCCGACGGATTGCTTGAACAGCGACTTGAAATGCGACGGGCTGACGCTAGCGACTTCCGCGAGCTGGACGAGTCTAAGGTCCTGCGCCAGGTGGTCGTGGATGTAATCCGTCACGCGTCGCAGTCGGCCTTTGGGTAGGCCTTTCGTGATACGGGGCACGAGGGGTGCGTGTTGCCGTAGCAAGTGCGCGGCCAGCGCCAGTCCCAGACCGTCGGCGTAGAGACGGCCGGACGGCTCGGGCGTTTCCAATTCGGCTTTGAGCGCCCAGCCGATGTGTTCGATCTGCGGATCCGTGAACTGAAGCAGCGGCAGAATCGAGACGCGATCGGGATTCACGTCCATCTCCTCGGCCGTCGTTTGCACGAGCGATGGGCTAATGCGGATGCACAGGAAAGCAGTCGGGCCTTCGTCCTGCCACTCTCCGGAAAAGCCCAGCGGCATCAGATCGATGTTGCCCCGGACCTGCAAACGTCGAGACACGGCTCCGTCGCAGCGAGCCGTCGTGCGAACCGGCCCTCCGACCTGCACCGATATACCGTGTGTATTCATATACCGGGCTTGGCTGACACCGCCCGACGTCTCGATGAGGGCTGCTTCGAATCCGGTCCAGAACCGATCGTGGCTTGTTTGCCGAAGAGAAAACTGCATTTTCCCTTCGTTGAACTGCATCCAGGCGCGTTCTTGCATTGTCGATAACCCATTCGCTTTGGGAATCAAGAGGCGCCGTGAAGCCCTCCATTTCTACTGTCATCGCAACCGGACATTCTTGGAAGCTGGAGCTTGACGGCAGGCGCGGTGGACTTCCAGATACATTCGGACGATCTAGAATAGAATCAGACGGTGTTCTCGAAAGACGCGAGCTGATTTGAATCGATCGGTCCCGCCAATTTCCGAAATCAGGTGTCGTCCCCCAAGGCGAGACGAGGGCAAATTTCTCTTCTATTACTTCCTAACCCCGATACGGTTTGACCGAGGGGCGTCGCGTTTGGTATACTTCCCATGCGTCCGTCGTCGGACGATTCCGTTTTTTAGGAGCCCGATTCGAAGTGTCTCTCTTCATCGATCTGCAGCGTTTCGCGCACAAAAAGGGCCTTGGCTCGTCGCGCAACGGCCGCGACTCTCAGAGCAAGCGCCTTGGCGTCAAGAAGTTCGGCGGTGAGACGGTCATCGCCGGCAACATCATTCTGCGCCAGCGCGGCACGAAGTACTACCCCGGCCGCAACGTCGGCATGGGCAAGGACAACACGCTCTTCGCGCTGGTCGACGGCAAAGTCGCGTTCTCGCGTCACACCAAGGACCGGCAAGTCGTCGCGGTGACGCCGGACGGCGCTGCAGCCTAAGCCCGAGCACTATCCTCGCGAGGAACCCGCTGTTGTGCGGGTTTTTCGTTTTTCACGCGAAGTAGTCCGCACATGTTCGTAGACGAAGCGCCCATCACAGTGCGCGCCGGCCACGGCGGCAACGGTATGGTCGCATTCCGGCGCGAGAAGTACGTGCCGCGCGGCGGCCCTAGCGGCGGCGACGGCGGACGCGGCGGATCGATCTATCTGCTCGGGGACGCGCAGCGCACGACGCTCTTGGATTTCCGGCACAAACGCGCGTTTGCCGCGCCGAACGGCGAGCCCGGCGGCGCCGACAACTGCCACGGCAAGGACGGCGACGACATCATCATCCCCGTGCCGCTCGGCACGCTGGTCTACGAGGCCGATCAGCTCGTCGCGGATCTGCGCGAGGACGGCGTGCGGGTGTGCGTCGCGCGCGGCGGACGAGGGGGTCTGGGCAATCAGCATTTCGCCACCTCGGTGAACCAAGCGCCGCGTTACGCGCAGCGCGGTGAGCCCGGCGAAGAACGCGCGCTGAACCTACAGCTCAAGCTGCTCGCCGACGCCGGCATCGTCGGCGCGCCCAACGCCGGCAAGTCGACCTTGCTCGCCAGCGTTTCTGCGGCGCGTCCGAAGATCGCCGACTATCCGTTCACGACGCTGGAGCCTCAGCTCGGCGTCGTCCAGATCGACATCGACGCGAACTTCGTGCTCGTCGATGTGCCTGGTCTGATCGAAGGCGCCAGCGGCGGGGCGGGCTTGGGCGATAAGTTCTTGCGCCACGTCGAGCGCACGCGCGTGTTGATCCACCTGATCGACGGCGGGCTCACGCCCGATGAAGCGCTCGCGCAAAAGGCGATGATCGAAGCCGAGCTGCTCGCGTGGAATCCGGCGCTATTGGAGAAACACCGCATTCTGGCGGTGTCGAAGATGGATATCCCGAGCGCCGTGGACGTATTCGCGGCCGTCGAGGCCATCTCGCCCGACAAAGTCTTCGGAATCTCCGCCGCCACGGGCCTTGGCGTCAAGCCTCTCATGGCCGCCGCCTATGCGGCGATCGTGGAGGCGCGCGCGGCGGCGCAAACGCTGGTCGAGGGAGTCGCGGGCGTCGTGCTGCGGCCAAAACCCGTCTCGTCGCGCCGTCGCGTCGAAGTCGCTAAAGAAGGGGGCGCGTTTCGCGTCGCGGGTGCGGGGCTTGAGCGCCTCGCGACGATGACCGACCTCGACTCGGACGAGGGCCGCTCGTTCTTCGCGCGCGCGCTGGCGCGCAGCGGCGCGCTGCGAAAACTCGAAAAGCTCGGCTTGCGCGCTGGCGACACTGTGCGCGTCGGCGCGGCCGAGTTCATCTTCTCCTAGCTCAGCGTTTCACGGGGCTCGTCTCCCCGAACAGATCGAGCAGCGCCCAGTTCGCGAGCGACGCGTGCTTTTGCAGCATCGAATACAGCAGCGGGCGCGTGGCGACCAGATGTTTGAGCACGAGCCGTTGCGGATCGGAGAAGTCGGCCTGGTTCTCGATATACCAGATGCGCGCGTGCGGGTGCGCGTCGAGCCACGCGATCGCCGCTTGCGGCGGCGCCGGATAGCTCATCAGATACACCTCGCGGCCTTTCACGTCCGGTGAGTCCTCGACCACGAGGTAGGGCTCCATCTGGTTGAAGATGAGCGCATCCCCTCGCTGCGCGTGCTGGTGCAGCGCGATCTCGATCGCGTACCAGTCGGTCGTCTGATAGTAGGGATCGAGGAAATAGTTCGCCAGTGCTACCGAATTAGCGGCGAGCACGATGAGCACGAGCAGCGCGCCGGCGACACGGGCGGGCGATCGCAACAGCCACATCGCCACCGCGGCGACCGCGATCGCGAACACCGGCAATGATAGCGCGACATAGCGATAGACGAGCAGATCGCGGCGGAAGCCGATCGAGATCGCGACTTGCAGCGCGAGCGGGATGAACAGATATGGCAGCGGCGTCGCGCGGCCGATCCAGCAGGCGCCGACGATGATCGCCAGCGCAGCGATGCCGATGGCGATGTCAAAGCCCGGCGAGATCCAGCTTTGCGGCGGCGTCATGAGCAGCACCGCGCGCGCGACCGGCACAAGATCGACCGCGGCTCCCGGAAACGCGCCGTTCGGAAGTTGGATGCGGATGGCCCACGACCACGGGATCAAGGCGAGCGCTGCAGCCACGGCCCAAGCGGCGGCCGGCAGCGCGCTGCCGCGCCGCACGAGCGCGTAGATCGCCTGCGCCAAAATCACGAACGCGCCCAGATACAATGTGTACGGGATCGCGATCACCACGACGCCATAGGCCAGCCACAACCAGCGGCGTCGCGCGCCGAGCGCGTCTTGCGCTTCCATGAGCAGCCACCACGACGCCATCGCGAGCGCGGTGACGACGACGTACATCCGGAACAAGCGGTCTTCGCTGACCAGCATCGGCATAGTCGCCGCGACGAGACCGGCGATGGCTGCGGCCGGGAATCCGAACCAGCGCCGCGTCAGCGCCCAGGTCGCAAGAATCGTCACCAGGCCGAACGGAGCTGTGAGGTAGCGATAATAGGGGGCGGGCCAGTGGAGCCAGCCGTTGAGGTAATGGAATACGAGCGCGAAGAGCGGCGGGTGGAAGTCGCCATAGACCGCGACGTGGATCAGCACGGGCAGCGGCGCGATGGCCTGGCGGTAGGAGAAGGCTTCGTCCGGCGTGAGGCTCTTGTCCGCGAGGCGCCAGAAGATGAGCGCTGCGCCGACGAGCAGCACGATCCAAAGCCATACGGCTTCGGCGCGCGTCAGACGTTCAGAGGCGCTGCCTCGTGCGACGTCGCTTTGCAGGCCGTCCTTCTCCTTTATAGTATTGGGTGCTGTTGCGGCGGACGCGTTTGCACCGCCTGCCGTATCGGCTCCACGGCAAAGAAAGGTCGCATCGTTCTTGACGGCTCGGCGCACCGGCGTGCTCGGCGGCACGTTCGACCCGATCCACTACGGCCATCTATTCATCGCTGAAGCGGTGCGCGCGCACGCGCGCCTCGACCGCGTCCTTTTCGTGCCCGTCGGCGAGCCGGCGCATCGCGCGGTCCATGCATCGGGCGCGCACCGCTTGGCGATGGCGCAACTCGCGATCGCCGGGAATCCGGCGTTCGGGATCGACACGACCGCGCTCGAGCAGCCCGGTCCGGTCTACACCGCCGACACTCTCGCGCTCATGCGCGCCGCGTATCCGGACGACGAGCTCCACTTCATCGCCGGCGTCGACTCGCTCACCGTGAGCCGCTGGCGCAGACTTGAAGAGGTCGCAGCGGCGCTCGCGCGCTTTTATGTCGTGCGCCGCGAAGGCGCGCGCGCTGAAGACATCGCCGGCATCATCGGCGACCTTCCGAAGGAGCTGCAGGCGCGTTTCGTGCTGCTCGATCTGCCGCTCGTCGACATCTCGGCGAGCGTCATCAGAGAGCGGGTTGCGGCGGCGCAACCCATACGATACTTAACGCCCGATGACGTCGGGCGTTATATCGAGGCTCGGAAGCTGTATCGCTAGTTCTGGCTGAGTGCGGGGAACGAGAACGTCCCCGTCGCAATCGGTCGCGTGGCTCGCTTCGCGCCTGCCGGACCAGGCAGTCCCAACAGGATGATGCGGATGTTGCCCGCCGCGCGGATGAGGCGGCGCGACGACTCGTGCGGATTGATCAACAGACGTGACCTCACGGCATTGATAAGACGATGAACCAAGGGATTCGGTATCCTTGAGTATACCCTCCGGCGCCTCGGCTCACAATGCCGAACGTACGGTCGATGTCGCATTGGGCGGTTGCGACCCGTTCGCGTTGACGCGCGAGTTCGGCACGCCTCTGCTCGTGATCGACGAGGCTGCCCTGCGGGCGCAAATGGAACGCTTCCGCCTCGCGTTTTCCGGGAGCTCCCGAGCCGGCCGTGCGAACCCTATCGCCGTAGACGTCACGTACGCCGCCAAGGCGCTCATGCTCAAAGCGATCGTGCGCATCGCCCACGAGGAGGGGCTTGCGATCGATGTCTGCTCGGCGGGCGAGCTTCACACCGCGCTGCGGGCTGGAGTACCCGCGCAGCGTTGTCTGATGCACGGCTGCTTCAAGACGCCCGAGGAGATCGAGCTGGCCGTCGCGTCCGGCGTCGGCTATGTGGTCGTCGACCATGTGGCCGAGATCGACGCGCTTGATGCAGCCGGACGGGCGCGCGGCGTCCGCCAGCGCGTGCTCGTGCGCGTCAACCCCGAGATCGCCACCGACACGCACGAACACGTCCAGACGAGCGGGCCGGATTCGAAGTTCGGCTTCGCGATCGCCGATGGCCAGGCGCGGCTCGCGATCGAGCGCGTCTGCGCGGCGCACGGCCTCGAACTCGCGGGAATCCATTGCCATATCGGCTCGCGCATCTACGACCTCTCAAAGTACGATGAAGAGATCGCGGCGCTGGCGGCATTCGTGCGCTCGCTGCAGGGATCGAGCGGGCCCGAGTTCGCGGTGATCGATGTGGGCGGCGGGATCGGCATCTCGGAGCGCGGCGAGGGCGCCCCCACGGCGGCGCAGTGGGCGGACGCCATCTTCGAAGCCGTCGAACGTCATTTCATCGGCGCCGGGTTGGAATGCGCGCAGCTGCTGGTCGAGCCCGGCCGGGCGCTGGTCGCTTCTGCGGGCACGACGCTCTACACGATCGGCGTGCGCAAGACGCTGCCGGACGGGTCGCGCGCAGTGATCGTCGACGGCGGGCTGTCCGACAATCCCCGGCCTGCGCTGTACGATGCTCGCTATGACGTGACGCTGCTGCACGCGCCTCGGCGGCGCCCTGCGAGTGCGCGTTATGCCGGCTCGGCTTCGCACCCGGAGGTCTACACCGTCTTTGGGCGCCACTGCGAGACCGACCGCCTGTTCCCCGACGTACCGCTGCCGGACCCCAGGCCCGGCGATCTGCTTGCGGTGCACAACTCGGGCGCCTACACCTACTCGATGGCCAGCAATTACAACCGTTTCCCGAAGCCGGCGGTCGTGTTGGCGCGCGCGGGGCAGGCGAAGCTCATCGCCAAACGCGAATCGCTCGACCACATGCTGGAGCTCGACCTGTGAGACGCCGCTGCGTCGCGCTCGCCGCCGCCGCGTTGGCCGCCGCCGCCGCATTCGCGATGACCGCCTGCTCGGCCAACTCCGAGGCGCCGGACAATCTTGCGGCGATCGACGACATCCATCAGCACCGCAGCGGACAAGAAGTGACCATCGAGGGGACGGTCGCACAAGTGCTGCCCAACGAGTCGAGCGCCACCGGCCGGCACGAGCGCTTCATCTTAGATGTGCACACCGGCAGCGGCGACGAGCAGCTCATCCTGGTCGCGCACAACATCGACATCGCGCCGCAGGTCCCGCTGGCCGAGGGCGACGACGTCATCGTGCACGGCGATCTCGAGCTGGACGCCAAAGGCCCGGTCATGCATTGGACGCATCACGACCCGAGCGGGCGCCATCCAGCCGGCTTCATCAAGGTGCACGGCCAGATCTATGAATGAAGGCGCGTCGAGAGAACGCGCGCCACGCCTGTCGGTCGCCCTCGCTTCCATCTCACCTCGCCGCCGCCAATTGCTCGAGAGCCTCGGCCTCGGCGTGGTCGTGGTTGCCAGCGGGTATGATGAGGAAGAGCACGCCGAACGATACTCCGATCCGAAGGACATGGTGCTAGCTCACGCGCTTGGCAAGGCGGAGCAGGCGCAGGCCGGCGGCCCGCCGCTGCTGGTGGCAGCAGATACGGCGGTCGTGATCGAGGGCGACGTGCTGGGCAAGCCGCGCGACGCCGCCGAGGCCGCCGCCATGCTCCGGCGCCTCGCCGGCAAGCGGCATGTCGTGCACACCGGCTTCGCATTGCTCGACCGCGCCGGCGGCAGATCGGCCAGCGGCGTCGAGTCGGCCGCGGTGACGTTCATGGCGCTCGACGACTCGCAGATCGCGCGCTACGTCGCCACCGGCGAACCGCTGGACAAGGCCGGCGCGTATGGCATCCAAGGTCGCGGTGCGCTGCTTGTCGCATCCATAGACGGGGACTTCTATACCGTCATGGGACTGCCGCTCGCGCGCCTGGGGCGCGCGTTTGCTTCGCTAGGACACGAACTGCTCTAACAACACGCATGCCCGACGCATTTGACTCGATCTACGCGCATTTCGCGCCGGAGATCTCCATCGACCTAGGCACCGCGAACACGCCGGTTTTCGTGCGCGGCCACGGCGTGCGCTTCGTCGAGCCGACGGTCGTCGCGGTCGACTCATCGTCGGGCGAGGTGTTGACCGTCGGCGAAGGCGCGCGCCAGATGATGGGCAAGGCGCCGCGCTCGATCACCGTCATCCGCCCGCTGCGCAACGGCGTCATCTCCAATTACAAGTACACCGAAGCGCTCGTGCGCCAGTTGCTCGATCGCGCGACGCGCGGATCGCTCATCCCGCCGCGCGTCATCATCGGCGTGCCAGGGAGTGCCACCGACGTGGAACGCAAAGCGGTGCGCGAGGCGGCGATCGGCGCCGGCGCGGGCCGCGTGTACTTCGTGCAGCAGGCCATCGCGGCGGCGGTAGGCGCGGGCCTGCCGATCTTGGAGCCGCACGGCAACATGATCGTCGACATCGGCGGCGGTACGACCGAGATCGCGGTGCTTTCGCTCGGCGGGCTCGTGGTTGCGCGGTCGCTCAAGATGGGCGGCAATCGGCTGGACGAGGCGATCATGGCGCACCTGCGCACCACGCGCGGCGTGCTGATCGGCGAGCGCACTGCCGAGCAGCTCAAGATCGCGCTCGGCTATTACGGCAGGCCGCGAGGACGCGCACCGGAGCGCGTCGTCGGACAAGACATGCGCGCGCTGCGGCCGGGAACGTTCGAGGTGCGCGAGGAAGAGATCGGCTCGGCGGTCGCCGAGCCGCTCGGCGAAATCGTCGACGCGGTGCGCGCGGTGATCGAAGTGACGCCGCCCGAGCTCGTGCGCGACATCGCCGACGGCGGTTTCGTGCTCGCCGGCGGCGGAGCGGCGATCGCGGGTCTGGCGGAGACGCTCGCGCTCGTCCTCACCATGCCGGTGCGCGTCGCCGAAGAACCCATGTTGTGCGTAGCGCGCGGCGGGGCGCAGATCTTAGCGGATCCGCGTCTCTTCAATGCGCTGTACCCGACTCCGCAGTCGAGAATCGGCAGGTGGTTGCGATCTATTCGTTTTGGGATGAGCGAAAACTCCTCGTATTCGTCGCGCTGATCATCGTCGCCGCGAGCGTGTCGCTGCTTGAGATCGACGCCTCTCGCAACGGACGGCAAAGCCCGATCGACGTCGTCGTGGGCGCGGTGTACACGCCGGTGCAGAGCGGACTCACGCGCATGGTCGAAGCCATCGGCACCGGCGTGCACGATGTGCTGCACGCGGGCGAATTCGCCGCGCAGAACCAAGCGCTGCAGGACAAAGCCGGCAAGCTTGCCGCCGCGAATGAGCGCCTGCAAGCTGACGCGGCAGAGAACCGCGAGCTGCGCCGCTTGCTGGCGATGAAGCAGACGCTGCCGGGCGACGCGGTCGTCGCGGACGTCGTCGGCTACGTGCCCGAGGCGACGCGACGCGAAGTGACGATCGATCGAGGGTCGCGCGACGGCGTGCACCGCGACAGCGTCGTGGTGAGCGGCAGCGGGCTGGTCGGGCACGTCGTGAGCGCGGGCCCGCGCGAGGCGCGCGTGTTGCTAGTGATCGATCCGGAGAGCGCCGTGCCTGCGTATCTGCAACGCTCGCGTTCGTGGGGCATCGTGACCGGCACGTGGCTGCACGCGAAGATGAAGTACATCGACCAGAACGCTGCGCTCCAGACGGGCGACGTCGTGGTCACAGGCCACGGTGAGATCTATCCGAGCGGCATCCTCATCGGCACGGTGCGCGAAGTCGATCGCAAGGACAACGCGCTGTATCAGACCGCCGTGCTCGAACCTGCGGTGGATTTTCATTCGCTCCAGCACGTGCTGGTGTACACATCGCCGTGAGCGCCGACATGCTGCGCGGCTCGCCGCGCGTGCTCTTCGGCCCGCAGCGCCCGGTCGACGCCGGCGCGACGGCGCCGCCGCGCTTCTCGCTGCTGCTGCTCCTCGCGGCCGTCGCCGTCCTGCTGCAAGTGACGTTCGCACACGCTTGGACGCTGCGCGGCGCGCAACCGAGTTTGCTGACCGTGCTCATCGTCTGGACCGGATTGCGTTGCGGCCCTACGACGGGCGGCTGGCTCGGCTTGTTCGGCGGCGCGCTTGAGGACGCGCTCGGCGGTGGCGGTGCAAACGTCCTAGGCGGCGCGCTCGTCGGCTTTCTCTCAGGGCTGCTCAGCAGCCGCTACTTCGCAGATTCGCTCACGGTCGTGATCGCCGCGGTCGCGGGCGGCACGATCGTGCGCAACGCGGTCACGTACATCGTGCTCGAAGTCGCCTTCGGCGATCGCGGCACGTATCATCGCCTGGCGCATGCGACGGCGTGGGAAGTGCTGCTCAACTGCACGCTCGCGGCCATCGTGGTGCTCGCATTGCGCTGGTGGTCCAACAGAGGTACATCATGAGAGCGATTGCTGTCGGCTTGATGCTGTTCGTGTTTACCCCTGCCGTAACCGACGCGAGACAAGCGTCGGTCCAGGAAAGGCTGGCAATGTCCGTCTCTATTGCGGACTATATCCATTATCACAACTATTATGGGAAGACGAACCCGTTCAAGACCGAGGCCGTGGAACTGGGCGCGGCTGCGACTGAGGGTCGGTTCGCTCTGGCAGATTGGCGGTCAGCCGATGATCGCGAGCACGGTCAGGCATCTTTTTACACGGTGTGTGACACACGGTTTGTCGGAACCGTCAGTACCGGGCGTCCGCTCACGACGCAGAACCTTGTCGGGCAGCCCAAACTGGAGTCTTCGGTGCCCGCTCCGATTGCCGCGAAACTTGTGGCTGAGGTTGCTCAACTAGAAGATCTGCATATCGCGTATCTGAAGCCCGCCCAATGGGGCACTACGTGCTAGTGACGCGTCCAAGGGGTAGTCGTTAGGCCGATGCAGGGACTTTGGGGACGCCACGGACCCGAGAACGCCGGCGAACGCGCTCAGCTGCCGCGCCTGCTGATCTTCGTCGGCGGCGTCGCGATCGCGATCGCCGTGCTGATATGGCGGCTCGCCGACGTGCAGCTCGTCCACGGCGCTTCCTATGAGACGCTCGCCGATCAAAACCAGCTGCGCACGATCCCCTTGACGGCACCGCGCGGTTTGATGTACGACCGACACGGCGTCATCATCGTCAGCAACCGTCCGTCGTTCGTGGTCCAGGTCGTGCCGATGCAGATCGCCGATCCCGCGGCGGAGGTCGACGAGCTGGCGAGCATCTTGCACGTGACGCCGACGAGCCTGTGGAAGCGGCTGCTGCGGTATAACGGCGTCACCTATCCCACCTTCGACGCGCTCGCCGGCGCCGTGCCGCTCGGCCCCATCACGATCGCGGGCGATCTCAACCCGGCCACAGTGGCGCGTTTCTCAGAGCGCGCGGACCGGCTCTCCGGCATGGCGGTCGAGCTGTTGCCCGTGCGCGACTATCCGTACGCCACGATCGGCTCGCACATCGTCGGCTACGTCGGGCGCATCACGCAAGACGAATACGAGAGCCGCAAGCACTTGGGATACGGACCTAACGACACGATCGGCAAAGAGGGCCTGGAGTACACCTACGACGCGATCATGCGCGGCGAGAACGGCGGCCGCCAGATCAAGGTCAATTCAGCCGGCATGGCCGTGGCCACCCTCGGCGAGCGCGAAGCGGTGCCGGGCGACAGCCTCGATCTCACGATTGACTGGCGGTTGCAGCGCGCGGCCGAGGCGGCGATGGACAAGCAGATCCGCGTCATCGCGGCGCGCATCGGCCATCGCATCGCCGGCGCCGCCATCGTCGAAGACGTGCATAGCGGCGCGATCCTCGCCCTGGTGAGCCAACCGAACGTCAACCCGAACGATTTCGCGTTGCCCATCAGCGAGGCGCGCTACGACCAGTATCTGAACGATCCGCTCAAGCCGCTGTTCACGCGCGCTATCGCGGGCAAGTACCCGACCGGCTCGACCTTCAAGATGATCACCAGCTCAGCCGCGCTGGCCAGCGGCGTGCTGACCGCCGACAGCGTGCGCTATTGCCCCGGATTTTTCGACCTCGGCGTCGTCTTCAACGACGACGCGCGCGGCGGCCACGGCACGCTCAACGTGGTGCAGGCTATCTCGCGCTCGTGCGACGTCTTCTTCTATAAGGTCGGCTTCGAGCTGGGCATCACGCGGCTCGACCGCTACGCAGCTGCGTATGGGATCGGAGCCCAGACCGGCATCGATCTTCCCGGCGAGACGACCGGCACGCTGCCGACGCCAGACTGGAAGAAACGCGCGTACGACGACCAGTGGTATGCGGGCGACACCGTCAACATGGCGATCGGCCAGGGCTACGTCGAAGTGTCGCCGATCCAGCTGCTGCGCGTGGCGACCGCGGTCGCCAACGGCGGCACGTTGTATCGTCCGTTTCTGCTCGCCGACGTGCGCGACGCGCACGGCCACGTCGCCGCACGCTCCCAACCGGTTGTGGAAGGCCACGTGCCGGTGCCGGCAAGCGATCTGCAACTGGTGCGCGAGGGCATGCTCGGCGCCATCGAAAGCCCGTACGGCACGGCGTACAACGTCTTGATCCCGGGCTTCCATTACGCCGGCAAGACCGGCACCGTCGAAAACGTGCGCACGCCCGACAATCCTGAAGGCCGCAATCACGCCTGGTTCGTGTGCTTTGCCCCGTACGATCATCCGCAGATCGCGGTGGTCGTGTTCATGGAGAAGAGCGGCGGTTTCGGCGCGGTCAATGCGGCACCGGTCGCGCAAGACATCGTGGAATCGTACTTCCGTCTCAACCACGAGGGGCCGGCCGGCAACGGCATCCACGACTAGACGCTAGGGACGTCCTTTCGCGCCCGCGAAACCCGCTCCATCATGCAAACGACGACGTTTCCGCTCGCCGAGTCTATGCGCCGTCTCGGCACCGAGAGCGCTTTTGTGGTGCTGGCGCGCGCCCGCGCGCTCGAGGCCGAGGGGCGCAACATCATCCATTTGGAGATCGGCGAGCCCGACTTCGACACGCCCGAACACGTCAAAGAGGCCGGCATCAACTCGATCCGTTCCAACCGCACGCATTACACGCCGGCCTCAGGCATCGCCGAACTGCGCGACGCGATCGCCAAGCACGTGACAAAGACGCGCGGCGTGGAGGTGACCCGCGACAACGTCGTGGTCAGCCCGGGCGCAAAGCCGACCATCGCGTTCACCCTCATGGCGCTGCTCAACCCCGGAGATGAAGTCGTCATCCCCGATCCGGCGTATCCGGCGTATCGCTCGATCGTGACCTATGTGAACGCCGTGCCGGTGTCGGTCCCTTTGCTCGAGAGCAATCAGTTCCGTCTGGATCCGGCCGCGCTTGAGGCGGCCATCACGCCCAAGACCAAGATCCTGGTCTTGAACTCGCCCCACAATCCCACCGGCGGCATCCTCACGAACGAGGACATCTTCGCGATCGCCGACATCGCGCGCAAGCACGACATCCTCGTGATCAGCGATGAGATCTACAACAGCCACTGCTATGACAAGGAGTTCGCCTCGTATTACGGGCTCTCCGCGATGCCCGAGCGCACGATCCTGGTCGACGGCTTCTCAAAGGCGTGGGCGATGACCGGCTGGCGGCTCGGCTTCGGCGTGTATCCTCGATATATCGCCGACGCCGTGGGCGCGCTGATGCTCAACACCGTCTCGTGCACGACGACCTTCGTGCAGGACGCGGGCATCGCGGCGCTTCAGGGTGACATGAGGCCCGTGCAGGCGATGAATGAAGAGTTCCGACGCCGCCGTCAGATCTTGGTCCACGGATTGTGCGACATCCCCGGCGTGTCGTGCCAGATGCCGGGCGGCGCGTTCTACGTGTTCCCGAACGTGTCGGCGATCGAGCGCGACGACATCAAGCTCGCCACCTACCTCTTAGAGGAAGGCGGCGTGGCGGTGCTCGGCGGTTCGACGTTCGGACCGAACGGACGCGGCTTTATCCGCCTGTCGTACGCGGCGTCCGAAGAGAACTTGCGCGAAGCGCTCAAGCGCATGAAGACCGCGCTCGCCCACTACAAACGGGCGTAACGATCCCGTCATCTTGCTCTTGTTCTCTGGGGTGCCTCAAAACCCCATCGCCTGTCTGACCTGCGCGAGGGTTTGCGCTGCGACTTCTTGCGCGCGGCGGGTGCCGTCAGCTAACACCTCACGCACGTAGTCCGGTTCGGCTTCGAGTTCGCGGCGGCGCTTTCGCAGCGGTGCGAGCGCGGCGTTCAAGTGGACGGCCATGTCCGCTTTGTCTTCGACGCAGCCCAATGTGCCTGTGCGGCAACGCTGCGCGATGTCTGGCGCGTTACCCGGATTGAATATCTCCTGGAAGAAGAAAACCGGGCAGGTCTCCGGATGGCCGGGATCGCTCTTGCGGATCTTGCTCGGATCGGTGTACATCTCTTTGACCTTGGCCGTCGTCTCGGCGTCGCTGTCGCTGAGCAAGATGCTGTTGTCATACGACTTGCTCATCTTGCGCCCGTCCAACCCGGGCACGGCTGGCGTGTTCGAGAGCACTGCCTCGGGTTCGGTGAGCACGTCGCCATACAAATGGTTGAAGCGGCGAACGATCTCGCGGCACAGCTCGAGATGGGGCAGCTGGTCCTGGCCGACCGGCACGCCTTGACCTTTGAACGCGATGATGTCGACCGTCTGCAGCACGGGGTAACCCAAGAAACCATGTGTGGCGATCTCGGGACCGAGCGCGGCGATCTGATCTTTATAGGTCGGCACCCGTTCGAGCCACGACACCGGCGTGATCATCGAAAGCAGTACGGCCAACTCGCTGATCTCGGGCACCCGGGATTGGACGAACATCGTGCAGCGCTGCGGATCCAGGCCCGCCGCCAGCCAGCCGAGCGCGATGTCGTGCACTGAGTCGGCGATCTCCTTGCTGTGGGCGAAGTTGGTCGTCAGCGCGTGCAAGTCCGCGATCTCATAGAAACAATCGTTGTCTTTAGTGAGCGCGACGAAGTTCTGCAGCGCGCCGAGCCAGTGCCCGACGTGCAGCTTTCCCGACGCGCGCATGCCCGCCATGATGCGCCGGCGTCTGGATGTCGCGACCGTTGCCGTCATGCGCGTCCCTTAACCCGCGCGCGCCGTTGCGCCTCCAGTTCCGAACGCACGAGTTCGCGCGCGCGCCGGATCGCCGCGTGCAGCTTCATGCCCTGGGCCAGGTGAACCGCGATCGCGGCGGCGAGCGTGCAGCCGGTGCCGCGCATGCGCGCCGCGATGCGCTTTCCGGCGAAATGCGTGATGCCGTTCGCGTCCGCAAGCACGTCGACGACCTGCGGACCGCGCACGTGGCCGCCGGTCACCAGAACCGCGCAGCCGCGTCGTTGCAGATGAAGCGCGGCGCGCTCCGCGTCGGCGACGGTCCGCACGGCGATGCCGCTCAGCGCTTGTGCTTCTGCGGCATTGGGGGTTGCCAGCGTCACGAGCGGCAACAGCCCTTCGAGCGCGCCGAGCTCCGCGGGGCCCAAGAAGCGATGACCGGACGACGATGAGATGACCGGGTCGAGCACCACCGGCAAGCGCTTCGGCTGCGCGCGCAGGAAGCGCGCGACCGCGGCGATGAGGGGAGCATCGGGCAGCAGGCCGATGCGAATGGCCTTCGGACGGCGTTCTTGCACGATCGCGTCGAGCTGATTGCGCAGCGCGCGCGACGGCAGAGGATACACCTCCATGACGCGCCCTGAATTTTGGGCGGTCACCGCGGCAAGCGCGAAGACGCCGACGGCCCCGAGGCGTTCGTAGACGATGAGGTCCCGGCCGATGCCCGCCGCGTTGGTGGGGTCACTCGACCCGATGCTGCAGACCAGCGGTTTGAGGTGTGCTCGACGCTTCAAAATGACCTTATCCACATATTCACAGGCTCTGTGGAGAACACCCGTTTGCCCTTTCGCCTCTAGCTGTGCGGCCGCGCGGGGGGCGGCGTGGCC
>DATFYX010000052.1 GCA_035314825.1 Candidatus Eremiobacteraceae bacterium | reverse complement strand
ATGAATTTCGGCTCGCCGCCGTCCGGCGAGATTCCCATCCTTTATAACGACCACCACGTCTATGCCAACCCCAGCGAGCTCAAGCAGAACCGCACCCTCGCCGCCCTCGTCAAGAACGGCGTGATCCTCGTGCCCCTGCGCAGCATGTTCGAAGCGATGGGCGCCACGGTCAAATGGGATGCGGCCAGCAAGACCGCCACGGCC
Organism: Candidatus Eremiobacteraceae bacterium; assembly: GCA_035314825.1. NCBI lineage: Bacteria > Bacillati > Vulcanimicrobiota > Vulcanimicrobiia > Candidatus Eremiobacterales > Candidatus Eremiobacteraceae > Candidatus Eremiobacteraceae bacterium. The sequence goes on along the minus strand of DATFYX010000052.1, from coordinate 16,868 downwards.
ATGAAGGAAGGCGCTTCGGTGCAGGTGACGCTCGGCAAGACCGAAGCCGTCATCAACGGCGAGTCGCGTCCGCTCGACGTGCCGCCTGAGATGTACAAGGGTGCGCTCGTCGTGCCCGTGCGCGTCATGTCCGAAGCTCTTGGCGCTTATGTCCAGTGGGTGCCCGACCGGCGCATCACCGTCGTGCGGTATATCCCGCCGACGCCCGTGCCGACGCCGCCGCCCACGCCCCCGCCGACCCCGGTCCCGACGCCGGCTCCCACCGCGACGCCGACGCCTGCTCCGGCCGCACCCAGCTATCTCGGCTTCGTGCAGGGCGCATATGTCTTCCACCGCGTCTCCAACGAGTTTGCTGCGCAGCAGACCTCGACCGGCAGCTACCAGTACGCAGGCGCGTTGCTGTTCGACCCGTTCGCGCTCAAGGTCAGTCTGCGCAGCGACCAATACACGACGACCACAAACGGCGTTGCGCCGGTACCGATCCAGATCTGCAACCCTTCGCTCTCGCCGAATCCGACAACACCCGGCAATCCGGTGACGATCTTCAACACGATCGACGGCGGTCAGTGCTACGTGCCGCCGTTCAACGCGCGCCAAACCCTGGCTGAGGGCCGGCTCGAGTACAAGATCTTCAATCCTAACTTCTACGTCGGCGTCTCGTACGGTGGCGCGGCCACCAACTACGGCTATCCCAAGCTCAACGGCTTCGGATTCGGCCTCGAGAAGCTGCCGGACCTTGACCAGAGCTTCACGCTGCACGGATCGTACTTCTACTATCCGAACATGGCGGGGAACTACACGGTCAATGACCCGAACAGCCCGAACTTCAACGTGACCTACAGACAGCAGTACCACATGCAGGTCTACGACGTCGGACTCGACTACGTGTTCAGCAAGACCTTCCCGGTCTATCTGTACGCGGGCTGGGATGGCGACATCTACGTCGCGCAAAATGCGGCGCCGATCAACCAGACCCACTCGGGTCCCTACGTCGGCCTCGGCTTCCGCTTCTAGGACGCACGCGTAACGGTCGAGTAAACTCGACCGCTCCAGACCGCTCCAGACGATTGAAGGCGGCGCATCACACGCGCCGCCTTCAATGTTGTTAGCGCAAAAAAAGACGAGTCGGTTGGCGCCGACCGCGCCATTTCTGGTGTCCCGCAACTGCAAGCCGGCTTGCGGCGGAAACCCGCACTGCGGGAGGGCTTGCTGTTCCGCAGGGGAAAGGTCCTTTGATGCGGCCACCGTGCGAGTGCTTCCGTACCGTTGGGGGTTGCTTTTTTGGGGACGCGAGACCCGCTGTCTCCCGCTCACGGGTCATGGCGGCAATAGCCGGGTCGATCGTTACTTGTGGAGCAAAATGAATGTCAGGGTCTTATTCACTTCGCGCCAGGAGGGTAACAGGTTGAGAAAACTCCACGTCGCGGCCTTCGCAGCAGCATTGTTTGTCGCCGCGGGGATCGCACCCAGCTTCGCTGACGGTTCGGCTGTCAACGTTGCCGCGGTCAATGCGACGATCGCGTCCGGAACGGCAACTTTGGCAACGTCCGGCGCTCAGATCGCAGCTGACTTCGGCTCGCCGCCGTCGGGCGAGATCCCGATCCTTTACAACGACCATCACGTGTACGCGAACCCGAGCCGTCTGAAGCAGAACCGCACGCTCGCGGCGCTGGTCAAGAACGGCGTCATCATGGTTCCGCTGCGCAGCATGTTCGAAGAGATGGGCGCCACCGTCAGCTATGACAACGCCAGCAAGACCGTCACCGCGCAGAAGCCCGGTGCCTCGGTCCAAGTGACGCTCGGCAAGAGCGAAGCCGTGATCAACGGCGAGTCGCGTCCGCTCGACGTGCCGCCCGAGATCTACAAGGGCGTGCTCGTCGTGCCGGTGCGCGTCATGTCGGAAGCGTTGGGCGCGTACGTCCAGTGGGTCGGCGATCGCCGGATCACCGTCGTGCGCTATATCCCGCCGACGCCGGTTCCGACGCCGCCACCGCCGCCGCCGACGCCGGTTCCGACGCTAGCTCCCACGCCGACGCCCACGCCGAAGCCGATCTTGCATCACGGCTTTATCCAAGCCGGTCTGCGCGCTGGCCGGGTGTACAACGAGTACGCCGCCGGACAGAGCGATGTCGGTGTCGGTCAATCGTACGTCGCCGCGGGCGCGTATGAAGTCGCTGACTGGGCGTTCAAGATCGACTGGGTCCAGGACAGCTACAACTCGACGGTCAACGGCGTCGTGCCGCAATCCGTCACCGGTCAACCGATCTGCACGCCTTCGGTCCAAGCCGCAGCGGGTGCGCAGCCGGCCGGATCGCCGACGACGTACTTCAACACCATTGACGGCGGAACGTGCTTCACGCTTCCGTTCAAGGGTCGCGATGCGAACGTCGACGTCCGCGCCGAGTACAAGATCTGGAAACCGGCGAACATGTACATCGTCGGAGCCTATGGGCAAGAGAGCTACAACTCCGGCTTCCCGAACCTGCGTGGTTGGGGCGGCGGCCTTGAGATACTGCCGCGGCTGGATCAGCCGGGCGGCCTGACCTACTACGGGTCGGTGCTCGACTTCCCGTCCAACCAAGGCAACTACACCGTGAGCGACGCGTTCAGTCCGAACTTCGGCAACGTGTATCGCCTGCAGTACAACATCGTGAAGTACGATGTCGGCCTGAACTACACGTTCGCCAATCCGTTCTACGTCTACGCCGGCTGGGGCGGTGACAACCAGCACGGCAACTCGATCACAACCGTGACGTGCAGCGGTGGCGGCATCCCCAACGGCGGCACGTGTCCGCCGAATCCGCCGACCACGTTCAGCCACACGCACGCGGGCTACTACGCCGGCTTGGGCTTCAAGTTCTAAGCGGGATCCCACATGAGAAGAGCGCCTCCGCGGAGGCGCTCTTTTTCTTTAGCGCGAAGGCGACGGCATGCGACACCTCACGAACCGAGCACGATTTCTTTGCGCCGGCGGCGCCGCGTTTGCCGGCGGCTTGCTCGCGGCGGCTCCAGTGAGCGCAGCCGCACCCGCAGGTCCCCAGCCCACGCCCGATGAGGCGCTGCGCCGTCTGACCGACGGCAATCGCCGCTATATGGCCGACGCTGCGATCTACTGCAACCGCAACTACGACCGCAGGCTGGAGACCGCGAAAGGCCAGATGCCGTTCGCAATCGTCTTGAGCTGCTCGGATTCGCGCGTGCCTGCGGAGATCGTCTTCGATCAGCGGGTGGGCGATCTGTTCCTCGTCAGGGTGGCGGGCAACATCGCCGAACCTGCGGGCATCGCCAGCATCGAATACGCAGTCAGCCATTTCCATTCGCCGCTGCTCATGGTCGTCGGGCACGAGAGCTGCGGCGCCGTCGAAGCGACGCTCGATGTCCTTGCCAACGGCAGCGTGCCGCCGGGCCATATCGCTACGCTCACCGATGCCATCGCGCCGGCCGTCCGCGGCGTGCCCAAGGGCACCGACATGCTCGATCAGGCGGTGCGCGCGAACGCGCGTTATGTGGCGCGCGAGCTGCCGGCTCAGTCCACGATCGTGGCGGATGCGGTGCGCGAAAGCAAGCTGCACATCGTCGCAGCCTACTACAGCTTCGCGGACGGTGCCGTCGTCGTCATCTAGCGCCGCAGCTTCGGGTAGAGCGACGCGCCGACGCTGGGCTGCGAATCGGGTGCGCCGGCGAGCGCCATGTCAAACCCCGGCAGCGGGCGATAGCCGGCCAGGATCTCTCGCGCCTCAAAGCCTGGGCGGCTGGCCGGATAGCGCAGTTCGAGGAACATGAGATACCCAAGAGCGCGGTCGTCGGTGAACGCTTGCTGTTTGCTGCGCAAGAACTTCGCATAGTCCAGCATCGTGCCGGGCAGCCAGGTGTCCGATGGATAGCGATCGGCCCAGATGGCCAGCGCATCTTCGACCGCTGACATGCGCGCACGCTGCAGCGGCAGCGCGAGCGGCGAGGTGCCCTCCAGATCCATGTCGCGGATCGCGTTGCGGACGCCTAGATTGCTCAGCCGTTCGGGTCCGAAGTACTCGTCTGCCGGGGCCTGGCGAGGCGGGCCGATGCGCGTACCGGCAACGGGGATCAAAAGCCACGATCCGCTATCGAGCGGCGCACCGCGCGCCGGCCCGGGGATATAGACGAACATGACTGGGATCGCCGCGAGCAGAGCGGCGCGGAGCATGCGCATGCATGCTCGCGCTTCTCAAAGCCGCTCGCGGCGGCCTTCCCGTCAGTTGCTGGTCGTGGTGGAGGCCGGCGCAGGGCTTTGCGCGCCCTGCGCGCCTGCGGCCGGCGGATCGACCGCCGGATCGGGCGCGACCATCGAAGGCGTTTCGACGTGCGCGAGAACCGCATACTTGGTCTTCGGGAACTGCTTGAACAGCACGTTGCGGCAGCGGTCGGCCATCGCGTTGGCTTCGGACGTGTGCATGCGCCAGAAGAGGTGCGACATCTCATAGGCCCGCTTGGGGATCCACGAATCGTGCGGATATTTCGCCGCCCAATCCTCGAGCGCGTCTTCGGCCGCCGACAGCCCCCCTAGTAACCGGGAGGCGAGCGCCGGGTCGAAGTTCTCGCGCTGCTCCGTATCTCGGATCAGGTTGTCGATGCCGAGCGTGCTGATCTTCTGCCGGCCGAAATACTCGTCGGCAGGCGCGACGGCCATTTTCTGGTCGGCCAGCGCCGGCAGCACGAACAGCGCGGCGCAGCACAGCGCGAAGGAGAAGCGAAGGGCGGCGTTCATGGCTCGCATGACCTCATTCAGGCGTAAGGTACCCCAGTACGATTATATTGAGTATCGGCAGAACCCGGCGTGCGTCCGGTCACGGAAAGGCCCCGGCTCCCCAAACCCGAAACCAGCGCGCCGTGCCCGATTATTTGGCCCATGAGGGCCTCGAACATGCACGCGCGGCGCACGAGCATGTCGAAGGCACCTCTGACCCCTTCTTGCGCTACATCCCGGTCGCTGCCGCAGTGCTGGCGGTGTGCGCCGGGCTTTCGAGCTTGTACGGCAACCGGCTCGGCGAGGCCATGCTGTCCTCGGGCAGCCAGGCGGTGCTCGCCCAGACGCAAGCCGCGGACCTGTGGAACGAGTACGAGGCCGACAGCCTCAAAGCGCACATCGACGCCGGCGCCGAGGCGCTCGCGCCGAATGCGACGGTGCGCCAGCGGCTGCACGAGGACGAGATCAAGTACCGCACCAAGCAAGCGCCGCTGGGCGCCGAGGCGATGGCTCTCGAAGACGCGCGTACCGCCTCGCTGACGAAAATGGATAAAGTGGAAGCCAAGAAGCTCGATATGGACGTGGCCACCGCGCTCTTCCAAGTCTCGATCGTGCTGGCTTCGATAGCGGCCATCGTCAAGCGGCCACCCTTGTTCGTCGTGGGGATCATCGGTGGCGCGATAGGCATCGCGTTTTGCGTCGTCGGACTCCTGCGCTGAAACCCGGAGCTCTGATCGCGATCATCGCGGTCGCCGCCGTGTTGAGCGCGGGCGTCACCGGCTACGTCATCCATGCGCGCCAACTCGCGCTGCCGACGCGCATCGAGGTCGCGCCGCTCGACGCGGCGGTGTTCGCCGGATCGTCGATCGCGTTCTCCGCGCACCTCGTCGGCGGCGATGGCAAGCAGTCCGTCCAGTGGAGCGTCGTCGGCCCGGGCAGCGTCGATTCGAGCGGCGTCTACACCGCGCCCCGCCGCAGCGGCGACAGCGCGATCGTAGTGGCGCACGCCGGCGGCGTCTCGGGCGCCGCGCGCGTGCACGTGAGCGGAGCGCCCGGCGACGTGCCGCTGCTGCTCATCGCCTGTTATGAGGGCAATGGCCTCGACGTGCGCGACCTTGTTTCGACGCAGCGCGCCGGGATCGTGAGCGCGCCGGACGATGCGGCAGGCCTCGCGGTGGATGCGCCGCGCCGTCTCGCGTTCGTCGCAGCCAAGGAACGCGTGATGGCGGTCGACCTTACGACCATGACTGCGCGCCTTTCCGACCCTTTGCACGGTTCGCGCTTTTCGGGCGCGGCCGAGCTGGCCGGCGGTTATTTCGCCGCCACGGATAACAACGCGGCCAAAAACGCTCCGGGCGTGTTCTTCTTCCGCATCGGGTCCGATGGGAAACCGGCACTGGTGTCGTCGGTCGCAGCAGGCGAAACGCCTGAAGGCATCGTCGCCGACGCGAGCGGCAGCACGCTGTACGTCACCAACGTCAACAGCGACGAGGTCATCCGGTATTCGTTCGATGGGCGCGGCAATGCGCGGCCCACCGGTCGAGCGGCCACCGGCACGCGGCCGTTCGGCATCGCGCTGGACGCGTCGCGAAACTTGTTGTTCGTGACCGACAACGACACGCCGACCGTCAGCGGCGCGCGCTCGCATCCGGGCCTCGAGGTCTTCACGCTGCCCGCGCTGCGTCGCGCCGGCGATTCGATCGCCACCGGTTCGAAAGACGCGCTCCCGATCGGCGTGGCAGTCGATCCGGCCGCGGGCCGGGTCTTTGTGACCGACGAAGGCGACGCCGACGTCGCCGTTTTCGCGCTGCCGTCGATGAAACGCATCGCGACCATGCCGACCGGCAAGTGGCCCTGGACGCCGCGGTTTGATGAGAGCGCACGCCGCTTATACGTCCCCAGCGCCCATGACGACGTCGTCGACATCTTCGACACGCGCACGCTGAAGCGCATCGGCGAACCGGTGCACACGTGCGCCTATCCGACAAATGTGATGTACGCGCAACGCGCGCGACGGAGGTCAGACTAGAACGATGCGAGCCCTGTATGCCGCCAAGCTCGGCGGCGATACGCCGCTGGCCAACCTCGAATACGGGCAGCGGCCCACCCCGCAGCCCGGTCCCGGCGAGGTGCGCGTCAACGTCCGAGCGGCCACTCTCAATCACCACGATTATTGGACGCTGCGCGGCGTCGTCGGCTATCCGATCACGCCGCCGCGAATTCTCGGCTGCGACGCCGCGGGTGTCGTCGACGCCTACGGCGGCCAGCCGCCTGAAGGCGCGCCTCCTGTCGGCGCCGAGGTCGCGGTCTACTCCGTGCGTTCGTGCGGCCAGTGCCGCGGCTGCCTGACGGGCGACTTCATGTTGTGCCGTACGTTCACCATGCTCAGCGACGGCGACCGCGAGGGATCGTTCGCGGAGTACGTGATCGTGCCGGCGTCGGCGGTGCTGCCCAAGCCGAAAAATCTCTCGTTCGCGCAGACCGCGGCGCTTGGTGTGACCTATCTGACCGCGTATCGCATGCTGTTCACCAAGGCGCATCTGCGGCCCGGCGACACCGCGCTCGTGCAGGGCGCGGGCGGCGGTCTAGCGACCGCCGCGATCCAACTCGCCGGCGGCGCCGGCATCCGCGTCATCGCTTCGTCGCGTGACGAAGCAAAGCTCGATTTCGCCGTGAAGCTCGGCGCGACCGACGGCGTGCTCGCGGGCAAAGAAGCAGCCAAGGCGATCGTCAAGCTGACCGGCGGCGACGGCGTGGACGCCGTCATGGAGTCCGTCGGTGAGCCGACGTGGGGCACCTCGATGCGCGCCGTGCGGCAGGGCGGCATCGTCGTCGTGGCGGGCGCGACCGGCGGCCCGAATCCGCCGGCGGACCTTTCGCGCGTGTTCTGGCGCCAGATCACGGTCGCTGGTTCGAGCATGGGCACGCCGTCGGAGTTCGCCGCCCTCGTGCGCTTTGTCGAGCGCGCCGGCATCAAACCGGCCATCGACCAGGAGTATCCCCTCGACCAAGGGATCAAGGCGTTCGAGCGCATGGCCGCGGGCGAGGTGCAGGGCAAACTCTCGCTGTCCGTCTAGTCCGCGAGAGCTAGATATCCCACTCCCATGCGTTCCAGAAATCGCTGACCGCCGGCGCCGGCTTGAAGTTCTTCATGTCGGTGCTGATGGCGTCGATGTTTGCGCGCCATAGGATGGTGTGCCGCGGCACGATCTCGTATTCGCGCTGCTGCAGTTTGAAAAGATAGGCACGGCGCAGCGCGCGGTCGTACGTCGTGCGCGCCGCTTTCTGATATTGCCCGATCAGCGCGTCTTTGCAAAACGTGTAGTTCTGGCCGTCCGGCGGCACTTGATCCGGTCCAAGCGTCTGGGTGTCGTCCGGTTCGGGCACGGTGTAGCTCCAGGCATACAGCCCGATGTCGAAGCGCCCGCGCGCGAAGGTCCCGTTGGCCCCATAGGTCGCGAAGAGCATGTTCGCGTGATCGTTCTTGACGTCGAGCACGATGCCGGCGTGGCGCAGATCTTGCTGGATCAGCGCCTCGGCTTTTTCGCGCGACGACACGCCCGCTACCGTCGTGATCGTCAATTCGAGCGGCTGACCGTCCTTGACGAGCGTGCCGTCCGCGCCCGGCTTCCAGCCGGCCGCGGCGAAAAGAGCCCGCGCGCGGGCAGGATCGAGCGGATAGGGCGCAACGCTCGCATCGTACGCCCACGAAGACGGCGCGATGTCCGCCATGCCTCTCGCGCCGAGGCCGAGATAGACGTCGTTCCGCAGCTTGTCCCAGTCGATCGAGTAGGCGATCGCCCGGCGCACGCGCACGTCGTCAAGCGGCGGCCGCGCGCAGTTGAAGGTGATGTGCTCGAAGGTCTGGTTCGGCCGCGCGGTCACGCGCACGCCCGGGACCGCCTTGAGCAGCGCGTACTGCACCTCCGGTGCGTCGAAGTAGAAATCGATCTCGTGCGTGCCGACCTGCGTGAGCAGCGTGTTCTGATTGGGGATGATGTGGTATTCGATGCCGCGCAGTTTAGGCGGCCCGCGCCAATAGTGCGGATTGGCATTGAGGAACAGCTCGACGCTGGGCTGGTAGTGCGCCACGACGAACGGCCCGCTGCCGATCGGCGCGATGTTGAACGCGGCGTGGTTGAGGTTCGGATACTTGTCGAGCAGGTGCTTAGGCAGGATCGAACCGAGCGTGCCGTTGCGCATGAAGAAGCCGACGAATGGCGACAGCGGGCCTTTGAGATGCACGATGACCGTATACGGATCCGGCGTGTCGAGCGATGCGATCTGGTCGTATGGATACCTCGACGAAGCGGCGTTGTCCGGGTTCATGATCTGCTGCCAGGTGAATTTGACGTCTGCAGCGGTCAGCGGCACGCCGTCGGAGAACGCCACGCCGTGGCGCAGATGGTACGTTATCGTCTTGCCGTCCGCCGAGATGCCGCCGTTGGCGCGCGACGGCACTGCGAGCGCGACGTCGGGGATCGGTTCGCCGTTATCGTCGTAGTCGATGAGCCCCGAATACAGCAGCTGGCAGACGTCGCCGACGAATAGCTCGGTCGAAAGCACGGGATTGAGGTTGTCGAGCTCTTCGTACGAACCGATGCGCAAGACGCCGCGATGCGTCCAGGCGTGCGTGCCTGCCGGAGCGGTGCTGGTCGAGATCTTGGTGCACGCGCATAGCAGCAGCGCTAAAACCGCCGCCCAAACGCGACGGTCGAATAAATTCGACCGCTCCATAGACGCGCGCATCTATGCGACCGAGGTGAACGCGCCGCGCACCATCACGCCGCGCACCCGGGACGTGGCCTTGATATCCTTGCGCGGGTCGCCGTCCACTGCGATCAGGTCGGCGGACATCCCCTCCTCGAGCACGCCGGTCTCCGCGGCCAGGCCGGCGGCGGCGGCAGCGCCCGCGGTCGCCGCGTGCAGCGCCTGCTCGGTGCTCATCCCGAGCGCGACCATCAACGCCAGTTCGGTGGCGTACAGCTCGTGCCGGTTGAACGGCGTGCCCGCGTCGGTTCCGGCCGCGATCGTCACCCCGGCGCGCAATGCGCGCTTGAAGCTCGCGCGGTGCGCCTCGTACACCTGCTCCGTCTTGCGGCGCGCGTAGTCCGGCACTTCATCGAGATGTTCGTGCAAGAAATGCGGCGCGCACAGGGTCGGCACGTAGGCCGCACCGGTCTTCTTGAAGAGCTTGATCGCCTCGTCGTCGAGATAGCAGCCGTGCTCGATCGTGTCGACGCCGGCGCGCAGCGCGTTCTTGATGCCCTGATTGCCGATCGCATGCGCGGCGACGCGCCGGTCGGCTTTATGCGCCTCGCGCACCGCGACCTCGAGCTCGTCCGGATCGAGCTGCGAACTGCCCACCTCGACGCCCGGCGAGAGCACGCCGCCGGTCGCGATGACTTTGATGCAGTCGGCGCCGCGCTTGAGGTTGCGCCGCACGGTCTTGCGCATCTCATCCGGGCCGTCGGTCTCGTCGGCGATGAACCAGCCGTGGCCGCCGGTCATGCAGACCACGACGCCCGCGCTGAGGATCCGCGGTCCGGTCACCCAACCTTTGCGCACGGCGTCGCGGACGGCGATCGCAGCGGCGTACTTGGTGCCGAGGTCGCGCACCGTCGTGACGCCGGCATGCAACGTGCGCCGCGCGCTGTCGACGCAGGTCATCACGGCATTGGCCTCGCTGATCAACAGCGCGGCGGTGAGGAAATCGGCCCCGCATTCGGAGTCGAGATGGGCGTGCAGATTGATCATGCCGGGCATCACGGTGTGCTTGGATGCGTCGACGATCTTCGCGCCCTTGACAAGGCGCTCGACGGCGCCGCGCGCTCCGGCCGCGACGATGCGCCCGTCTTCGACGAGCACCGATCCGCCGGCGATGCCCTTGGCGCCGGCGGCGGTCAACAGAAGCTTTGCGCGCACGAGCGTGCGTGAGGCCATGGATGCTCCTTTGCGTCAGCCGTTGCGGATCAGTTCGACGCGCTGGCGCGCATAGTCGAGGTACACGATGAAGCGCGATAGCGTCGGCGCTCCGATCAATCCGTCCTCGTCTTCGCGCTCGAGCGCGCGCGCGGCATGCGTCACGTAGACCTGGACATACTCGAATTGCGCGCCGGCGAAACGCAGCGAGCGGATCTCCGTCGGCACGAGCAGGACCTGGCCGCCGACGCCCTGCGCTAGCGTCGGATACTCGCGGCGCTCGGCCAGGCCACCGCCCTGATCGGCGACCGCATCTGGATGGTCGGCCGCGAAGCCGGAGAAGATGATGGTGAACGTCGAGCCGGTGTCGATGATGAAATGATCGCCTTCGTCATCGCCCACTTCCGCGCTGACCAGCGGCACGCCGTCGTCCAGCGCGACCGGCAGCGAGACGGCCGCCTGCGGCGCCACGAAGCGTGAGGGATCGATCGCGTCGACCGTGCCGCGCGCGTAGTCGATGCGCACGACGGCGTCCTTGAAGAAGTCAAAGCCCAGCAAGCCGACGATCTTCGTATCGGCGGTCGGCTGCGATTGGAACGGGATCGTCGAGACGATGACGTCGTGCATCAGCAGGTCGCCGATGCGGATCTCCGGCACGATCGCGGTCGAGCGGTCGAACTGGCCGGCGATCTCCTGGGTGACCTTGCCGAAGGTCGCGAGGTGAAGCGCCTGAGCCATGCCCGAATCCACGGCGATGTCGCCGGCGCCGGAATCGAGCAAGAAATCAAGGCCGCGGCCGGCGATCGTCAAGCGCACGATCACTCGGCCGTTGACGACGCGCGCCGGCAAGCGGACCTGGGTCTCGCCGGTCGGAAATTCCACAAGCATCCGGCGGTCCGCGGGGATCTCGAGATCGGCGGCGGCGACGGGCACGTCGTTGCGCAGCGAGAGCAACGTCCAATCCTCGTCGTTGTTCGCGTGACCGTCGCTGATATGGTGGTGCCAGGCATGCATCTCGCCGTCGATCGGCCGCCAATCGTCGTACTCGGTCACGGTGCGCCGCTCGGCTTCCACGCTCTCTTCCCGGTCGATCAAGCCGCTGGCGGCATCGAAGAACAGCCAGACGAGCCGGCCGCCTTCGGGATGGACGCGCACCACGTAGGCGTGCGCCGGTGCGTCGATCTCGCCGACCAGCTCGATCCCGCGCCCGGGCGAGCGTGGATGATCCAGGGCGTAGTCGAGCGCTTCCTCGCTGATCGCGGACTTTTGATGGATGTCCTGGCGCAGCACGGTCAGGCCGTTCTCGTCTTGGCGCCAGCTCTGGCCGTGCCAGCGCCCGTTCATGCTCGTAAGCGGGCCCAGCGTCAGCACGGCTCGGTAATCGTCCCCCGACGTCGTCTCGACGTAGCTGCCGGTCAAGCCGCGTTCGGATACGCGCCACTGCTCGATGCGGGTGTGCACGATCTGAGCGTTTTCGGACGAGTCGTAATGCGCGAGGACGTCGCTCAACGATGCCGTGGTCGGCTGCAGGCCTGGCGGTGCATCCTCAAGCGAACCCGCCGCGGAAGTGGCTGACAACCAGAACAGCGCTGCGGCGCATGTCAGCGCGCAAAGCACGGCCTGCTTCATGGACATCACTTTGCCTTCTTCCCCGGCCGTTCCGCCAAACCGGCGCCCATGACGACGATGACGTAGCCGACCAGACCAGCGCCGAGCAACAGCACGCCTAGCGCGAACGGCACGAGCGCCGGCGCCGACGACAGCATGACGACCGGATAGTGCCCCAGCGTGAACGTCAGGATCATTCCGGCAGCGCGAACGGGCCGGCCGCTGATCGTCGCACCGCGATATAGCTGCGCGCCGTTCTCCTCAGCTATCTGCAGCAGGATGAACGGCGACGAGATGACGATGCCTTTCGACTCGTCGCGATACGATTGATAATAGGCGACGCTCACGCTACGATGCAGCGGCGGCACCGCGAAGTAGTCGAGCCGCTGGTCGCCGCGCGAGACCGGAAACGTCAGATACGGGGAGATGAAGGTCGCGCCTTGCGGCTGGGTGACGGTCACGGCCTTGCCGTCGAGCGTCGTCGCGCGCACCAGTGCGATCGGTCCCGAGGATGCCGCCAGGACGTACTGTCCGATCCTGCGCTCGTCACCCGCGCGCAAGGGGCGCTCTTTCGACCCCTCGAGCAGGTCGACGCTGTCGGGCGAATCGCCCGCGCGCATCTGCGCCTCCGTGAGAGCCGGAAAGCGCACCGCGAGCGACGCGCCCTGGCGCACCGGCGTCGTCTGCCCCGGGGAACCGGGCAGCATGTGGGGCTGGCCGACGGCGAAGGCCGCCGACGCCATCGCCGCGCACAGCAACGAGCCGCCGAAGCCGCCCAGCGCCGCGAAGCGTTCCTCTGCGCTGCGGGGCCGCAGGCCTGCAACCGCCTGTGCGAGCAGCAGCAGACCCACGATCGCGCAGGCGACCGCGAAGAACCACTGGTGGAACAGCGGCTCGAACGGGTGATACGCGAAGATGGTAGCTGCCGCAGCCGCGACGATCGCGACCGCCAGCGTCGGCACTCCGGCTCGCATGACCGTCCTCTTTGTAACGTTTGGGCGAAAATCCGGTCATACGACCAGAATGTCGAGATGCGCCTTCTGTGGCCGCGAGCAGACGCTGGGCCACCATTTTTTTGCCCACCGCTTCGCTGCGCGCCGGGTCGAGACCGTCAAGGTCTGCGAAGGCTGCGAGACCGAGGCGCGCGCGGCCGGTTTCACGCTGGCGGAGCGCGAGCCGAGCACCGAGCCGAGCGCGTGGGAAGAGTCCGGCACGACCCCGCCCTAGGGCGCTCACCTCACCAGTAGCGTTCTTCTTTCCACGGGTCCGCGTCGTTGTTGTACCCTCTGACCTCCCAGAAACCGGGTTTGTCTTCGCTGCTGAATTCCACGCCGTTGCACCACTTCGTGCTCTTCCAGAAATAGCGTTTGGGGATGAACATGCGCATCGGTCCGCCGTGGATCGGCTCGAGCGGCTTGCCTTCATATTGATAGGCGAAAAGCACGTCGTCGTCGGCCGCTACGGCGAGCGGCACATTCGCCGAATAGCCGTTCGCGCCGTGCGTGGTCACGAACTTGGCCGCCCCCGCGGGTTTGCACAGTTTGACGATCTCGGCGAACGGCACGCCGTACCAGGTCGTGTCGAACTTCGTCCAGCGCGTGACGCAGTGGATGTCCGTCTTCACGGTCTTGCCGGGCAGCGCCGTGAACTGGTCCCAGGTGAGCTCCTGCTGCTGCTCCACCTCGCCGAAGATGCGAAAGCGCCAGCGTTGCGGATCGAACGCAGGCACGCTTCCGACGTGCAGCACCGGGAAGTCGCGCACGAAGTATTGGCCGGGCGGCAGACGCTTTGGATCGGCTTTTGTCTCCATCGTTCTCGTCCTATGTCGTGGCGCGTTCACAAGACGCGCCGGCGGTCGCATGATCCATCGCGTCGCGCACGTCGCGCGCCGCTGCCTCGGGATCGGGCGCCTGCGCGATCCAGCGCAGGATAGAGATCCGCTGCGCGCCGGCGCGCACCGCCTCGGCCAGATTGCCCGGATCGAGCCCGCCGATCGCGAAGAACGGCTGCGCGGCGTGCGCGGCGGCGTAGCGTAGGAGGTCGAGTCCGACCGCCGGGCGGCCGGGTTTGGTCGGTGTTTCGTGGATGGGCCCGACGCCGATGTAGTCGACGTCGCGGCCGGCGGCGTCGATCTGCTCCCGCGAGTGCGTTGACAGGCCGATGATGGCTGCCGGCCCCAACAGCGCTCGCGCAGCGCCGACCGGCAGATCATCCTGTCCGAGGTGCACGCCGTCCGCGTGCGCGGCGAGGGCGATGTCCGCGCGATCGTTGACGATGAAGGGCACGCCGAGCCGGCTACACGTGCGCGCGCACGATGCGGCGGCCTCGAGCAGCGCGCTATCCGCGAAATTCTTCTCGCGTAATTGGAACATGTCCACGCCGCCGCGAACGGCAGCCTCCAACAATCGGATCAAGCCGCCGGGCGGCGACGCGTCGCTGATCAAGTACAGTCTGACGCCGGAGAGGCGCGCGGATGCCGCGGACATCAGCCGCCCCCTACCATCTGCGCGATCTCGATGCGATCGCCGGCCTCGATCGGCGTGGCGGCGAAACGCTCGCGCGGCAGCGGCTCGCCGTTGTATTCGACGAACACCTGCAGCGGCGTCAGGTTGGCCGACGCGAGCAGGTCGGCCACTGTCATGCCCGGCGTCGCCGTGCGCGCCTTGCCATTGGCCGTGAACGTGGCTTCCATCCTAGTCCGCCACGGCGCGCGCGACCGGCGCGGCCATGATTTCCCAATCTTTGAACACGGGCTCGTATCCCAGCTCGCGCAGGCGTTGCGCGACTTCTTCGGGCGAGCGGTGATCCTCGAGCTCGAACTGCTCGCCGGCCGCGCCCGGCTCGCCGTAGCCGCCCGGTTCGGTGCTCGAACCGGCGCTCATCAGCGTGACGCCGAGCGGCACGAGCCGATCGCGCAACTGCGGCGCCTCGCGCGTCGAGAGCGTGATGCCCGCGGTGGGCAGAGCGAGGCGCAGAAACGTCATGACGTGCACGAAGTCGCGATCGCCGACCAGGTGCTTGGGCACGTAGCCGCCTTGCGCGTGATTGATGCGCGGCAGCGACACGTTGATCTGCGAACGCCAGCAGTGCCGCTCCAACCAGCGCGCGTGCGTCAGCAGCGCCAGCGCTTCGAAGCGCCAATCGGCGAGCCCGAGCAGCGCGCCGATGCCGAGGTGGCGCACGCCTGCGCGCGACGCCCGCTCGGGCGCGTCGAGCCGCCACTCGTAATGCTTCTTCGGACCGCCCAGATGGTGGGTCGCATACGCCTGCGGATCGTAGGTCTCCTGATAGAGCACAACGCCGTCGCAGCCGGCCGCGACGTAACGCCGGTAGTCATCCTCTTCGGCTGCGGCGATCTCGAGCGCGACATACGGGGCGATCAGTTTGGTCTCGCGCACGCACTGCGCCACGTACTCGGGATACACGTGTTTGGGATGCTCGGCGGAGACCAGCAAGATGCTCTTGATGCCTCGAGTCGCGAGCGTGCGCGCCTCGCGCACGACCTCGTCGATGCGCAGCGTGCGCCGCGCGATCGGCAACCCCATCGAAAAGCCGCAGTAGGTGCACGTGCACACGCACTCGTTGGAGAGGTACAGCGGCGCGTACAGGCCGATCGTCTTGCCGAAGCGCGCGACGGTCGAGCGATGCGCCAGCGCGGCCAGCTCTTCGAGCTGCTCGCCGGCGGCCGGCGATAGCAGCGTGGCTGCATCCTCGAGCGTGGCTGCGCCGCGCTGCGCGGCGGCACGCACAGCCGCTGACGATGCGCGCGCGCTGCGCTCGAGCAGCTCGCGGGTCGCGCGAGGATCGAACGTGGCGGAGAACGTCACCGCGCCTGCGATTCCGGCGATCCCAGAAAACCGGTCAGCGGGCTGGATGCCGACGCGCTCGAAAGCTCCGGCGCCCGCCCTGCGAGCCAAGCGGTCCGCCCAGCCTCGACGCCCAGCGCGAAGGCGCGCGCCATGCGCACCGGGTTGGCCGCGGTGGCGATGGCCGTGTTGACGAGGACGGCATCAGCGCCCATCTCCATCGCGGCGGCCGCGTGCGAAGGCACGCCGAGACCCGCGTCGACGACGACCGGCACCGTGGCCTGCTCGATGATGATCGCGATCGCAGCTTCCATCTTCAATCCGCGGCCCGAGCCGATCGGCGCGGCCAGCGGCATCACCGCGGCGACGCCGACCTCTTCGAGGCGCTTGGCGAGCACCGGATCGGCGTGGATATAGGGCAGCACCGTGAACCCGTCTGCGACCAGCGCCTCGCAGGCCACAAGCGTTTCGATCGGATCGGGCATCAGATAGCGCGGGTCCGGGATGACCTCGACCTTGATCCATGGCGGCAAGCCGGCCGAGCGTGCGAGTTTGGCCAGGCGTATCGCCTCGGCGGCATCGGTGGCGCCCGAGGTGTTGGGCATGATGAGGTAGCGGTCGCGATCGATGAAGCCGGTGATCGGATCGCTGGGCGCGTCGAGGTCGACGCGCCGCAGCGCGACGGTGACGAGCTGCGTGCGGGCCGCGGCGAGCGCGTCGGCCATGACCTCCGGGCTGCCGAACTTGCCGGTGCCGACGATGAGGCGCGATTCGAACGCGCGGCCCCCGAGCGCAAGGTGGTCGGTCAA
>DATFYX010000051.1 GCA_035314825.1 Candidatus Eremiobacteraceae bacterium | reverse complement strand
GATCACCGGCGTCACCTGCAAGATGATGCCGATGTCGATGTAGTTCACCTGGAACTGGCCGGCCTGCGAGGAGTAGTAGACGATCGGGTAGGTCTGGCCGATCAGGATCTTGGCCTGCTGGTTGTTGAGCGCTTCGACGCGGGGATCAGCGAGCAGCGACGCCTGATTGTGCGTGATGAGATAGTTGATCTGCGCGCTTATGTACAGCGCGTTGCGCGTGAACGGCTGGAACGTGATTGGATTGCCGCTCATGACCGGCGGCACGGCGGTCTGGAAACCCGTGCAGGCGATGCAGTTCTCGAACAGCCCGAGCGCCGACGAGCCCGTCCAGTTGACGCCGACGTTCGTGGTGTCGTTCTGCTTGGTGACGTCGATGATCTTGACTTCGAACATCACCTGCGGTGCGGGCACGTCGTCTAACGCCATGAAGTTGCGCGCGGTCTGGATCACCTCGGGCGTGCCGCTGACGATCAGCGTATCCGTTCGCGTATCGATGGTGAACGCGCTTGTCGGCAAGACATGGATCAGTTGCTTCTGCAGGTCGGCCGGCGTCGCGTAGCGGATCGGGAAGGCAACCGTCTGCGCGGCCTGGCCAGCTGAGCCGAACTGTTTGTCCAGTTCATCCTCGGTGCCGACCACGTAGATGTTCCCCACCTGGCGGTATTCGAGTCCGTTGGTGCGCACGATGAGGTCAAGCGCCTCGCGCAGCGGCACATCGTGCAGGCTGATCGTCGTCGTCCCCTTGACGCTCGCGGTCGCGACGATGTTCTGGCCGCTCTCCTGCGCCAACAGCTTGATGACGTCGAGCAGATCGCCGTTCTTGATGTCGATCGACACGGTCCCCGCGGGGTGCATCGTCGTGCTCGAGCTGCTCGAGGGGGCGCTTGGGAACGACGGTCCGGCCATCGACGGGCTGACCGTGGTCGTGCTCGTCGTGTGCGTGTGCCCGCCCGGAACCTTGCAGTAGTACTTGCCGCCGGGCAGCCAGGGGTTGGGCGTCGCGCGAGAGACGACTTCGGGGGCGGCGTGGACGGCCGGCTGCGGGGTGGCGCCTGGTTTGGCGACCGCGACGGCCGGGGGTGCCGCCATCGCGACGTGCTGGGGAGCCGGTGCCGATGAGTCGGCGCCGATCTCTTGCGTCTGGCGAGCGCCTGCCGCCCGCGCCGCGGCCGCGGCGGCCGTCGGATCGAGCGCGTGCGCCTGTTGCGAGGTGGCAAGCGCTAACGTCACCGACTGTTCGCCGTTCTTTTGGTTGAGATCGTACTTGGCTGCGCCTTTCGATTCCACGACGATGCGCATGACCGCAGGCGACTGCGAGAGCTGCCCCACGCGCACTTGGCGAATCGGCCCATCCGAGAAGGCGATGACCTTCGTGCGCCCGTCGTACGAGGCCGGCGTCACGTCGATCACCAAATCCTGGACATCGCTGCTCGAGTCGACCGAGTACTTGTGCACCTGGGTCGAAACGGCCTCGTCGGCCACGACGGTGAGCTTGAAAGCCCCGCCGCTGCTGCCGTAGCTGACATCGGTCACCGAGTTGGTCGCACTTGCGCCGGGCATTGCGAGGGCTATGCAGCCCGCGCCGAGCAGCCCTCCCAAAAGCCAGGTCGCGATCGACCGATAGTGCCGTTGCATGGTTTAACCCCCTAGCGAGAAGTTGCGCACGCCTTGCGCTGACGAAAGTGTCACGTAGCCGGGTCCGATGGCCACGACGCGGAACTTGCCTTCGATGGAGTCGCCCTCGCGCGCGACAAACGACTTCCCATCCGCCTCGATGATCGCTGAGTATCCGTTCGCCTGGACGATGCCGCTGACGCGCACGCCGTCCCAGATGGATTGCGTCTTACCGCCGCTTGGTGCCCCTTCAAACCCCGGCAGTGTCGGGATGCGCGGGAAGCGGTTGCTCGCCACATGCGTCGGTGCGGTTGATCCGAATTGACCGGCAAGCGGTACGAAAGGATCGGCGCGACCTGCGTTTGGGTTCGGCTTCGATACTACGATCGGCACCGGCGTCGACACGGCCGGCGGCGGACCGACTTCTGTGTGTTGGGCGACCCGCACAGGTCCTTGTGTCGGAGGCGGCGGCGAGCCGCATCCTGCGGCGGCAAAGCACGCGAGCAAGATCCCGAGCGACGCGCTGGTCTTCATTTCTTGACTCCCGGCTTGGGCGTCGGGCTCGGTAGCACGAGCGGACCGCTCGGCGGCGCGTTCGGGCTGAGCCGATAGGCCACGATCGGCAGCGTGATCTTCAGGCGCGGGCTCGCGCCGACGGCGACCGTGCCTCCACCCGGCACAATCGTCACGTCGCCGACGCCGATGAGCTTTTGGAACTTGGCAAGATCACGCAGGAAGTGCTCAAGACTATCGTAGTGGCCGTCGAAATCCATGCTGAACGGTACCTGGTTGAATGATTGAGCAAGGTAGGCAAGCGCTGCCTGACGAGCGGGATTTTCCTCTGCGCCTGACGCCGGCGCGGCCCCCGCCGGGCTCCCGGGAATCGGCGTGGCTCCGGGCGCCGGGGTTCGTTGCGCGGTCTGGCCGGTCTGCGCGCTCACGGCGTTCTGGGCGCCGACGCCGCGGGCCACTTGGTTGGCGACGCCACCCACAATCGGGATGTTCGGCGCCCTCACGGGTCCAGGCGTTGGCGCCCCGCTCGGTGCGGGCGATGGCGAGGCGGTCGCGGCCGGTGTCACGGTGGTGATGATCAGGCCGTCTTTGCCGGCCAGATCCTCGACTTGTTTCAGGAACGAGGGGACGTACAGTCGCGGGTCGGCCGTCACCTCGACGCCTTTGAGCCGCTGGCGGATCTGGTCGGTGAACGCGAGGTAGAGCGGCTTTTGATCGGCGACGCGTTTGAGGTCGTCGTACTGCGCCTGCAGGTCGGCGATCTGTGCGCGCGTCGCAGATTCTTGGTTCTTCTTGGGCTGGATCACGAAGAAATATCCCAGCAGCAAGATGACGACGAACAGGCCACCGACGATGAGTATCCGGTTGAGCGTGCTCAGCTGCAAGTTCATTGGCCCACCACTGCCTCATTGAGCACGCCGTCGACCGTGAAGCTGATGCCCCCGCGGGCCGGTTGGCCGTTTTCCACCGTCTGCGTCGCGGTTTGCAGCGCCGCGTCGCCGAACATGCGCGAACTGTCAAGGTTGAGCATCAAATCAGCGATGCTCGTGTAGCTCTCGGTTTTGCCTTGGATCGCGACCGAGCCGCCGGCGGTGCCGTGCGAAATCGTCAGGTTCGTGTACCAGACGCCGCGCGGGTCTTGGTTGCGCAGATCGACCAATACCTCGGCCAGCTGCAGCGGGCTCTGCTTGATCCGCTCGAGCAGCTCGGCCTTAGCGCGTAGCTGTTCTGCTTCGTCGCGCAGGTCGTCGACCTCTTTGACCGCTTGCTGCTCCTGCGTCACCCGCGCCGAAAGATCCGCATACTGGTTGTTGAGATCGGTGATGGTGCGGTTCTCGTAGATCGAAAACGCGAGCAGTCCGATGAGCTCGAGCGCGATGAACGTCAGGCCAAGCGCCAGCGTCCGGTCGAAGATGACGACGGCCGGTCGCTGTGACGATGGAAGCAGGTTGATATTCAGCACGAACGCCACCCCTTACGCATCTTCAGACGCCTCATGCAGCCCGGCCGGCTTCAGCCACGTCGCGCCGCCCGAGGCCGGCTGCCACGATAAGCGCTGGGCCCATGTCGCGCAGGTACTCCGCCGGAAAATCCACCGCGTTATACGAGGCGCGCTCAAGCGGATCAGCGATCGCGACGGGCAGCCCAAGCTCTTGGCCGAGGAACGCGTCGATGTTCGCCAGGCGCGCCGAACCGCCGCCGAGGATGACCGACTCGATCACCTCGCCGCGGAACCGCGTGCGGAAGTAGTCGAGCGACTTATGGATCTCCGAAACGAGCTCGGTGAGCGGGGGCGTGATGATGTTGAACAACCGCGTGACGGTGGGCGCGACCGGCTCGGTCGAGCCCTGTGTGATGATCGCGGCCTTTTCGCGCTTCATCTTCTCCGCTTCGTCGGTGGAGATGTTCATGCCGCCGGCGATCGCTTTGGTCATCGCGTCGCCGCCGATCGGCACGTAACGCGTGAACGGCACGAAGCCGCCTTTGGTGACGTTGATGCTGGTGGACGAAGCCCCGACGTTGATGATCGCGATGTTCTGTTCGAATGCCGCATCTTCGGGCGAGAGCATGGCACGCACCATCGCGAACGGCTCGATCTCGACGACCGAAGCCTGCAAGCCGGCAGCCTGCAATGCGGAAAGCTGCGACAAGACCAGCTCTTTTTGCGCCGCGACGATCAGCACGTCCATGTTCTGGCCGTCTTCCGAACGCCCCAAGATCTTCGCGTCCATCTGCGCTTCTTCGACCGAGTACGGGAGGAAGCGCTCTGCTTCGTATTTCGTCGACTCGAGCAGCTCGCGTTCGCTCATCACCGGCATCGTGACTTGACGGACGACGACGGTCGGCCCGGTGACCGACGTGACGACGCGGCGCGCGGTGAACGCGCCATCGGTCATGAGCTGGCGCAACGCGTCGCCCACGGCCGGCGGATCGACGACAACGCCATCTTTGATCGCATTGACCGGCGTCTGTATACGATACACGTGCTCGAGCGCCGGACCGCGCGTCGATTGGCCGAACTGCACCGCCTTGATCTCGGACGAACCGAAATCGACGCCGATGTGATGGCTACCGCCGCGGGAGAACACCCGACTGAGGAACGACATGGCCGTCCTATCCAATCCCCACGAGATGCCGAAGCGACAACGCGTAAGACCGTCCGGGAAAAAACGTCTTACGCTTTCATCATCGGCAAAGCCGGGACGGGGATTTAGAACATTCATTCGCCCCGGCCTGCCCGGCGAAGATGAAGGCGTCCCCTTTTGAGGGACGCCTCTCTCCCGGCCTATGGAGCGGTCGAATTCATTCGACCGCTGATCCGTTCACGCCACGATCGTCTTGAGCTTCGGCATGTCGGTGATGACGATGTTGGCGGTGCGCATGTCGATGAGCTTCTCATCCCAGAAGCGGTTGAGCATGCGGTTCACCGTCTCGCGCGTCGTGCCGATCATGTTCGCCATCTCTTGATTGGTCAAGCGCAAAGTGAGACGCGTGCCGTTGTCGGCCTGCTCGCCGAAGTTCTTCGAAAGATGGATCAGCAGCGACGCCAAACGCGTGCGAATGTCCTGATACGCAGCTGCCTGGATGGCCTGGTTTGTCTCGCGTAGCCGCGACGAGAGCGCCAGCACCAGGCTCAAGCTCATCGCCGGGCTCTTGGCGAGCAGTTCGAGGAAGTCTTTACGGGCCAGGATGGCCACGTCGACGTCGCGCAACGATTTGATGGTTGCGGAGCGAGGCGACCCGTCGAGCACGCCCATCTCGCCGAAGAAATCGCCTTCGCGCAAGATCGTGAGAATCGTCTCTTTGCCGTCGTTGCTGACGCGGGTCACCGCGACGTTGCCGTTGACGACTATGAACAGCGCGTCGCCCGGATCGCCTTCGTAGACCAGCACGGCGTGCTTGGGATAATGGCGCGCGATCATCAGCGACGCGACCATCGCGCGGTCCTCGTCGGAAAATTCTGCGAACAGCGGCACCTTCTTGAGGAGCGCTGCGTCTAGTGGCTTATCTGTGGTTCGCTGCACGGTCTCACCGCCTCATAGTGACTATCGGCAGGCCGCAGCGGACGCTTGAGGATCCTAGTTGCCGAAAAGCGCGTGGTAAGCGTCGTACGGACCGGCGAAGAGCGCCGGCACGAAGGTCGCAAGTATGGCCGCTATCACTAAGAACGGACCGAACGGCAGTGCGTCCCTCCGACCCCTGCGGCGCGCCACGAGCACTGGGATGGCGAGCAGCGCGCCGATGATGAACGCCGCCGCGGCGGTCCACAACATCAGCGGAAAGCCCAGGAATAGGCCGAGCATGGCCGCGAGCTTGACGTCGCCCAGACCCATGCCGGCGCCGCGTGTCAACAGATAGATCGCGCCGAAAATCACGGCGCCGGCCAAGGCACCCTCAAGCGCCGGCACCAGACGATGCGTCGCAATGGCGAGCGCGAGGCCGATGAGGGCGCCGGAGATCGTCGTGCCGTCTAGCACCAAGAGATGATCGAGATCGATGAACGCGATGACGATGAGCAGCGCGCCCAACGCGCATGCGCCGAACGCGGTGAGGGTCGGCCCGAACTCCAAAAACGACAGCGCGAACAGACATGCGGTGAGCGTTTCGACGAGCGGATAGCGAGCGGCGATCGCGGCGCCGCAATAGCGGCAGCGGCCGCGCAGCATGACCCAGCTGACGAGCGGCACGTTGTCGAGCGGGCCCAGGGTATGACCGCACGACGGGCAGTGCGAGGCTGGAAACACGAGCGACTCGCCGCGCGGCAATCGGTAGATGACGACGTTGAGAAATGATCCGAACGCCGCGCCGAACAGCGCGCCCAGTGTTGGGGCGATCAAAGCGAAGATCTCTATTTCCCCGTGATCCCCGAGCCCGAACAGTAGATGACAGAGGTCGACCCGAGTGCCGCGTTGTCGATCTGCGCCGTCGAATCGTGGCCGCCGGCATCGGTGATCTCGTACTTGACGCCGGAGTTCAGACAATCCGGAGCCGTGGCCGAATACTGGTATTGCGCGCCGCTCACGGGATCGAGCGGCGTCGCGCTCAGATAGTTGAGGCTTCCCCCGAACATCGCCGGAGCCACCGCCTGCGTCGCTGGATACGTGCCGCCGGTGTCGACCGCGTACTCCTCGAGTGCGACGGCGATCTGCCGCTCCGTGCCCTCACACGCAGCGGTTTGGGATTCGGCTCGGGCGTGCAGAAAGTTGGGGACGAGAATGGCGGCCAAGATCGCGATGACGGCGATCACTATCATCAACTCGATCAGCGTAAATCCCCGGATCCCTCGGCGGTCCATAGCTTCACAATGCCCGTCTCGCTCGCGTCGTAGTCGTGCGCTGCGTCATGGGTGAAAAAAGAAGAGCCGCAATGGCGGCTCCTCCTTGTGGCGTGATGTGCGCGCGTTTACGGCTCGCTGGTGACGCCCGATCCAGAGCAGTAGACGACCGATGTGTCGCCGAGGGTACCGTTTGCGATCTGGACGGTCTTGTCGTGGTTTCCGCCGTCGATGATGTCGTAGGTCACCGTGCCGCCGACCAGGCACTTCGCCTGCGCGGCCGGGTTCTCTAAGGTGTACTGCTGGCCGGCCGTGACCGGATCTGTCGGCGCCGCGGCCAGATACGGGTTAGGCGGCAACAGGACCGCCATCGCGCCGAACGTTCCGCCAGCGGGATATTGGCCGCTGTGATCGACCGCGTACTCCTCGAGTGCGGTCGCCAGCTGCTTCTCATTGCCTTCGCACGCTGCTGTCTGTGATTCGGCGCGCGCATGCAGGAAGTTGGGGATCAGGATCGCCGCCAAGATCGCGATGATCGCGATAACGATCATCAGCTCGATCAGCGTGAATCCCTTTTGCAGTTTCTTCACGAAAGTGATTCCTCTCTTATTGCTTTACAAGTACTTGTGCTAGCTCCCGATCGACCGCCACTTCCACAGACGGCCGCGCGCCGCGAAACCCATGTTCGCGTCGTGCGTTAACGCGCCGGGGAGAACTTTCATATGGTGCAATGCCCAATTCGGAGCAGGCCAGACAGAAAGTTGTCCCTCGCTGCGGGATTTAGACGAGCCTGTCTCGCATCTTGGTAAGCGTCCGGGCGAGTACGCGCGACACCTGGCGCTGCGTCGAACCGATCCGCTGCGCGATCTCCGTCTGCGTCAGGTCCATGAAAAAGAACAGATAGACGACGCGCTTTTCAAAATCTGCCAACTGTTCAAGCGCCATATCGAGTGTCACTCGGTCTTCTATTGGCAGCTGGAACGAGAGGTGGCGGCGGCTGCGGATGGCGTCGACGCGCACCTGGGCGTCCTGGCTTTCCGCATTGGGCGTCATCGACATCAGATTGTACGATGCGCGCAGCTTGAGGATTTCTTGGATGCCGTCGGGCGTCACGTTCATGCGCTCGGCCAACTCGTCTACGCTCGGTTCGCGCTGCAGCTTGGCCACCAGCTCGTCGCGCGTCGCGTGCAGGCGGGCATTGAGCCCGCGATACCAGCGCGGCGGCCTGATGACCGGCGCCTGATCTCGCAGATAGTGGGTTATCTCGCCGGCGATCATCGGCCGCGCGTACGCCTCGAACGGGACGCCCATGCTCGGATCGAAGTTCTCGACCGCCTTGATAAGCCCGACGTAGCCGACCTGCGTCAGGTCGTCGCGCATGCTGGGGTCGCGGGCGAAGTGGCCGGCGACGCGCTTCACGAGGGGCATGTGGCGTACGACCAACGCATCGCGCAGCTCAAGGGACCGATGCTTCCGGTACTGCTCGAACTCGGTATTCGGCACGATGCTCGCGGGCGCTGCCAAAGTCGCTCCCACAGCTATTTGATGTTCCCGATGATCTGATAGAGCGGCAGGAACACCGAGATGACGATGAAGCCCACGATGAATCCCATGATTAGGATGAGGATCGGCTCGAGCAATGAGGTCAGCGAGGCGAGCATGTACTCGACTTCGGTATCGTAGAAGTCCGAGATCTTCGAGAGCATGCCGTCCAGATTTCCCGTCTCTTCACCGACCGCGACCATCTGGGTCACCAGGGGTGGGAACAGCCCAGAGAGCTGGAGCGGCACTGCGATCGACTCGCCCTCGCGGACTGATTCCCTCACTTTATTGACCGTCTCGGCCACGACTTCGTTACCGGACGCCTTGCCGACGATCTCAAGGGCCTGCATGATCGGAACGCCCGATTGCAGCAGCGTCCCGAGGGTGCGGCAGAAACGGGAGATGGCGACCTTGCGGATCAGGATGCCGAACACTGGCAGCTTGAGCTTGAACGCGTCGAACTGGCGCCGACCGACTTGCGTGCTCGTGTAGCGGTTGAACAGGATGAACCCGACTATCAGCAGCACGATGGTAGGGCCGAAGATATACGGATTGCGCGCGCCGTTGGTGAACGCGATGAGGATCTTCGTCGGCACCGGCAGCGTCATGTGCATGCCGTTGAAGAGCTCGACGAAGGTCGGCATGATGAAGATGACGAGGAACATCACGATCAGGACGGCCATGACGAGGATGACCGCGGGATAGGTCATCGCCGACTTGACCTTCTTCTTGAGGTTGAAGTCCTTTTCGAGGAAGGTCGCCAGCCGGTTGAGGACGTCGTCGAGGATGCCGCCCAGTTCGCC
The DNA here is from genome assembly GCA_035314825.1 of Candidatus Eremiobacteraceae bacterium. NCBI lineage: Bacteria > Bacillati > Vulcanimicrobiota > Vulcanimicrobiia > Candidatus Eremiobacterales > Candidatus Eremiobacteraceae > Candidatus Eremiobacteraceae bacterium. Next base: position 1,489 of record DATFYX010000051.1, on the reverse strand, counting down.
GGCGCGTACCATGTTGGTGAAGAGCGGAGAGAAGACTTTCGGGAACTTGCCCAGCGCCGCGGCCAACGTCGAACCGCCCTCGACCTCGCGGCGCACGGCGGTGATCACGGGCTTCAGCACGCCGTCTTCGGTCTGGACGCTGAGCACGTCCAAGCAGCGCACCATCGCAAGGCCGGCGTTGATCATGGTCGCGAACTGACGCGCGAAGACGACCAGCGCTTGCTCGTTGACGCTGCGGAAGCGTTGGAAAATCTGCCCGACGTCCGCATTCAGACCGGTGGTCTGTTTCTGCGTGATGCCGGTGACGTAATAGTTCATCTCGCGGAGCTTGGCGCGCAGGACGCGCTCGTTCTCCGCCTCGATGACGCCGTTGACCGATTTTCCAGTCGAGTCTTTGGCCTGATACGCGAAACTTGGCATGGATTGTTCCCTTAGCTCAGAGCTTGACGGCTTGGCCGACGACTAAGATAACGAGTAGAATTAATAGCCACCAAAGCGACATCTGCATGGCTGCGCCCCCTCCCTCTCCAGCGCCTTACGTACCCTCGATGAGCTTGCGCAGCTCCTCGGGGTGCATGGACGCGTTGAACGCCTCTTCGGCGGTGATCATGTGCTTACGGACCAGGTCGCGTAACGACATGTCGAAGGTCTGCATGTGCATGCCGCGGCTGGTCACGATCGAGTTGTGGATCTGATGCGTCTTGTTCTCGCGGATCAAATTGCGGATGGCCGGCGTCGCCACCATGACCTCGGCCGCGGGGACGCGCCCGACGCCCGATGCGTGGGGCAGCAGGCGCAGGCACACGACGGCCTCGATGACCGATGCGAGCTGCACGCGGATCTGCTGCTGCTGGTGGGCCGGGAAAACGTCGATGATGCGGTCGATGGTCTGCGCCGCGTCGGAGGTGTGCAGCGTGGCGAACACGAGGTGGCCTGTCTCCGCGATGGTCAGCGTGACGGCGATGGTCTCCATGTCGCGCATTTCGCCGACGAGCACGACGTCCGGGTCTTCGCGCAGCGCAGCGCGCAGGGCGTTCGGGAACGAATGCGTGTCTTGGCCGACCTCGCGCTGGTTGACGATCGACATCTTATGGAAGTGCAGATATTCGATCGGGTCTTCCATCGTCATGATATGGCGCGCCATGCTTGCATTGACGACGTCGAGCATCGAGGCCAGCGCCGTCGATTTGCCCGAACCCGTCGGTCCCGTGACCAGGATCAGGCCCGCGGGGCGCTGTGTCAGATCCGACATCACGGTCGGCAGATTGAGCGTCGACAGCGGCGGCACGGTCGAGGGGATGGCGCGGAACGCGGCGCCGATGACGCCGCGCTGTTTGAACGCGTTGACGCGGAAGCGGCCGAAGCCCTTGAGGCCGTGGGAGAAATCGAGCTCGAGATTCTTCTCGAAGCGCTCCTTTTGCGCATCGGTGAGGATGCTGTAGACCAGGCGCTTGGTGTCCTCCGGACTGAGCTTGGGGAACTCGGTCGG